>JALWEC010000573.1 GCA_027036655.1 Melioribacteraceae bacterium | reverse complement strand
TGCGTATCCATCGGATTGCCGTAAGCGTCGTCTTCCAAATCGGTAAAAACTATCGGCGCATCTGCCGTTCCGTTTAGAAGCAGTTTTCCTTTAACGTCAAGTTTTCCGTTTTTAAATACTAATCCGGCGGGAATTGTAATTTCCGTTCCTGAATTAATAGTGGACGTTCCGTACAAGTAATATGTTATGTTGCTGTATCCGGCAAAAGAGCGGATTGGGACCGTTCCGTCCACGGAATAATTTTCAGGCTTAACTCCAAGCGCCATAATTCCGGCGTTAAAAGATTGATTGTTGGAGAAAGTCGGAGTTGAAAACATACTCAATGTAATCGGAGTATAATTGACGTTATTAATTTCACAGTTTGTGATATTAGGAGAAGAGTTTCCGTAAACGCCTATTCCGGCTGTCGCGGATTGTTCGACAATACAGTTATCCATATTCACTCTCGTACTGAATAATCTTATTGCCGCCGCATCATAAGGATAAAAATAAGTCTGGCTTCCGCCGTATCTGAACTCGCAATATTTTAATGAATTTACGGAATCGAGCGTTGAGGAGTTAAACCTCAAATTCCTCCAATCTCCTTTTTGCGGCTCGGAATTATTTCCGTCGTTGTTTGTATCGCCTCCGTTGGAATCGTCTTTAATCGAAGTAAAGATGATTTTTTCGCTTGCCGTTCCTTCGGCGACAAATCCTCCGTTAACTACTATTGAATTGCAGCAAACCGAATTATATTTAATTACAACGCCCGGTTCAATTGTTAACACGGCGTTAGGGCTTATTGTAAGATTCTCAACTATGTAAGCTATATTGTTGATGCCCGCGATATCTCTTTTGATTAAAGTGGCGTCTGACGACAATGTTCCTTCAAGAATTCTGATGCCGCTGCTTCCGTTTGCAAGAAACGAAATATTCGTAAATGTCGGATTTGATTTTAACGACATTGCTATCGGGTCTGCGTAACAATTCTGAATACTGGCGTTGCTGATCTGCGGAGTGGAACTTCCTTCGCATCTTACTCCGAAATAAGAATCCGTGATAGTCGTGTTATTTACCGGAGCGGCGGCGTCCGTGTAAGTTATCCCGCCTCTGTAATTATCTCCGCCGAATTTTATTTCACAGTTATCTATTTTGGAAAAAGCGTCGTCGCTTGTCGCTTTAAAGTTAATTGTTCCCCAGTCGCTTTGCGCCGGAGCGGTTGCGTCGCCGTCGCCGTTAGTATCGCCGGGATTTCCCGCGTTATCATCTTTCATCGAAGTAAAAATAATAGGAGCGCCTCCGCTGGCATCGGCTTTTAATCCGCCTTCTACATAAATACTCCTGTCATTGTATATTTTAATCACAACTCCCGGATCTACGGTTACTTCTGCGCCGGAATTTATATACCAATCTCCCATTACCATATATGTAATGTTGCTGTTTCCCGCGACGGTTCTTTGGGGAATCGTGCAGCTTGCGGGGAGATGTTCGGGAAGAATTCCAAGCGCTGTAAATCCCGAGTTTGTAAATGTGTTACCGGAAAAAGTGGGATTTGCATTTGCCGACATAAGTATCGGCGTATATTGCGAGTTTTCAAAAGTACAATTTTCGATAACCGGATTTGAAGAGGAAACAGCATATATCCCGTAAGCCATATCGGTAATTGTTGTATTTGAAATTGTCGGACTTGAATTAATTAAAGTTATAGCTCCCTGATATATGTAAGTTTGATTTATGTAATCTTCATACCAGCTTAGATATGCAAATTTAACGATACAATTATCCATTACCGAAGCAGGATCGCTTCCGTTTTTAAATACTATTCCGCTCCAATCGCCTCTTGCTGGTACGGAATTGGTGCCATCTTTGTTTGTATCCCTCGGATTACCGAAAGCGTCGTCTTTAGCCGAGGAGAAAACTATCGGTGCGTCCGGTGTTCCGTCCGCAATCAGTTTCCCTTCTA
>JALWEC010000572.1 GCA_027036655.1 Melioribacteraceae bacterium | reverse complement strand
AGAACCTCTTGAGTTCTAACTTTTGTCTATCTCAATATTTTAGCATTATTTCTTTTTCTCTCATTTTCTTTATCTTTTTTTGCTCTCAATTATTATCCGAAAAATATTTTCCAAGCTCTTTGTAAACTCTTGTTTTTAATAAGGATATTTTTTTCCGCTAAATTGCTGAAAAAATCAGTTTAAAAAAATAGCCGTACTCTTTTCCCATTTGCCACAACGAGGAAAGTACGGCTAAAAAATATGATTGAAAAAAATATTTATTCTAATCCATTATCATTCGAAGAAAAGAGGAACTGTCCCCTTTATTTTTCTTTTTCTTCTCCGCTTTTTGCTCTTCTTCAAATGAATTAAAGTGTTCATGATAACCTACGCTGAGAGTTTCGTCCAACGTCGAATCGTCTTCGTGAAATCCGCCTAATATTTCGGGAACAACTTCAGGCTGTAAATCCGTGTCGTCAAATAATGAGCCTTGTGAAATATTCTCATCTCGTACTTTGGCGACACCGGGAACGGATTTTTCAACAACGGGCTTTTTAATAGACTTTGTCTCGAATCCGGTCGCAATAACCGTGTAGGAAACAAATTCGCCCATATCTTCTTTAACCACCCATCCGAAAATTATATCGGCTTCCTCGCCGACGGCTTTCATTATTACATTATTTCCCATCTCGATTTCGTTCATCGTCAGATTCGACGAGCCGGTAATATTTATCAGCACTTTCTTGGCTCCGGTAATGCTCATTCCTTCAAGAAGCGGCGATGAGATTGCTTTCTCGGCGGCTTCCATTGCGCGGTTCTCGCCGCTCGCGGTGCCGCGTCCCATAAGGGCTTTGCCGGATAAGCTCATAACTCTGCGCACATCGGCAAAGTCAACGTTGATAATACCGCGAATCGTTATGATGTCCGCAATACCCTGCGTTGCTTCAAGCAGTACTTCATTCGGTTTCGAAAAGGCGTCGAACGCCGAAGTTGAATTCTCAAGCGTATTAAGCAATCTGTTGTTCGGAATAACGATTAAACTGTCAACGTGTTTGTTCAACTCGGCAATTCCTTCTTTAGCGTTATTCATCCGCTGCTTGCCTTCCCATGCAAAGGGTTCGGTTACAACACCCACAACCAGCGCGCCCAAACTTTTAGCTTCCTCGGCAATTACCGGCGCCGCACCCGTTCCGGTTCCGCCTCCCATTCCGGCGGTAATAAAAACCATATCGCTTCCTTCGAGAATCTTTTTCAAATCTTCTCTGTTTTCTTCAATCGCTTTGCGTCCAACGTTCGGGTCGGCTCCGGCGCCGAGACCGCGCGTTATGTTAATTCCGATTTGAAGTTTGGTGTCCGCCAAACTTGCGTCAAGCACTTGCGCGTCCGTGTTCACCGCGATGTACTCAACTCCCGCCAATCCTTTTTTAATCATGTAGTCGATAGCGTTGCATCCGCCTCCGCCAACTCCGACAACCTTTAAATTTGCGTTTAATTTTTTCTTCTCCCTTTCTTCCGGAGCTAAACTAAAGAAACGTTTTTTTGTTTGTGTCATAAAGTCCTCCTCGCTGTGGCATTTATAGTTCGTTGAAAATTTCTATTAATTTATTTAATCCTTTTCTGAATGCGCTCTCTTTGGCGCGCCCTAATTTTATAAACTTTTTAGGTTCTCCCTGAACGCTTCCCCCTATCTGTATTAATCCCAATGCGGTCGCATACTCGGGCTTGGCAATTTCATCGTCTATTTCCGATTCGATATTCAACGGCAATCCTATCTTTGCCGGAATTCCGAAAACCTCCTCGGCGAGTTCCGTAACTCCCCGCAGCATGGAGCCGCCGCCGGTTAGAACTATTCCGGCAAGCAGTTTCTCTTTTATTTTAGATTGTTCCAATTGATGATTAATCATCTTAAAAATATTTTTCATCTGCGGATTAATTATCTGACACAAAACCGTTGTGTCAACTTT
>JALWEC010000571.1 GCA_027036655.1 Melioribacteraceae bacterium | reverse complement strand
CTTTTCCGCCAGAATTGTTTTAAGAGCCAGCATTACTCTTGAGATTTCGCCGCCCGAAGCAATCTTTGCAAGGGGTTTCAAGTCCTCTCCTTTATTGGTCGAAATCATAAATTCAACAATGTCGGCGCCTTTTTCATTATACTTCACTTTCTTTTTTGCAAAGTAAATAAAATCATCGCCGGTAGAATCTTCCCTCACGAACTTAACGTCAAAAATCGCTTCTTCCATTCCCAATTTATGAAGTTCACTTTCAATTTTAGGAGAAACCGACTCCGCCGTGTTTTTCCTTGCATCTGAAATCCGTTCGGCAATTAAGCCCGCTTCAACTCGTAAATTTTCAATTTCATTTTCAAGCGCGCTAATCTCTTTTGTAAAATTTACGGCAAGATTTAGTTCGCTCTCCAATTTATCTCTAAGCTCTAACACCGCGGCAAGACTTCCGCCGTACTTTTTCTTAAGCAGATTTATCGCGCCGAGCCGCTCCCGCTTTGCTTCAAGCGCTTCCTCGTCAAGCTCGATTCCGTTTCCGTAATCCAGAACAAAGGACGCCGCCTCGGCAAGAGAAGTAAGCGCGGACTGAATCTCATCTTCCTGCGCGATAAACTCCTTGTCAAAACGAGTTAAATCGGAGAACATTTTTTTCAGCAAAGAAACCTTGTCGTAAATCGATTCTTCTCCCTCGTAGATAAAAGAATATATTTCATTAGCCGAGCGAAGAATATGTTCCGAATTTTCCAGAATTCTCAATTGAGCGGAAAGCTCTTCATCCTCATTTTCTTCAGGCGAAACAGTTTCGATTTCGTTAAGCTGAAAACGGTAAAGCTCCTCCTTTTCCTTCAGTTCTTTTTCCCGCTGTTTTAACTTTTTAAGCTCCCGCTTTTTATCTTCGAGTAAAGAGATTTTTATTCCAAAATCAGAAAGCAGATTTTCATAATCTCCGAGACGATCGAGAAAGTCGATATGTTTATCAACTTGAAGCAAAGATTGATGCTCGTGTTGTCCGTGCATATCAACAAGCAGATTACCCAAACGCTTAACCTGCGCAAGGGAGACCGGTGTGTCATTTAAGAACACTCTGTTTGCGCCTTTTAATGATATTTCTCTCCGGATAATAATTTCATCTTCATATTCAATTTCAAATTCGTCTAAAATTTTCGTCAAAGCGGCAATTCCGGAAATGTCAAACTCCCCTTCCACTATCGCTTTTTTTGCTCCTTTTCTGATTACCTCTGCGTTTGCCCTATCGCCGATTAAAAGCCCCAAAGCGCCGATAAGGATTGACTTTCCCGCTCCCGTCTCGCCTGTAATAATATTCAATCCGGGACGAAACTCAACTTCCGCCAGTTCGATTAAAGCGTAATCTTTTACCAAAAGTTTTAGTAGCATATTCCTAAATATTTTTTAGACTGATATTTAAATTAATCATTTAGTGAGTAAAGCCGAAAGAATATATTTTAAAATTTTATACTTCCTTCGCCAATCCTTTTTTACAAGCAAAATCTTTCACACTAAACCACATTCCAAGCTTGCCCCGACCGTTTATTACTTTGGGGAAATTTCACTTATAAACACACCAATGCCAAATATTTATCCGCCAAATTAAAAAAAGTAACAGCGTTAGTATGTTTCAGTTCCGTAGGAGCGACACTTCTATGCGTATTCGTTAACCGGTTATTATTTGTTTTGTATCACCCTACGGAGCTTATAATTATTGTTTTGTTCTTAATTACAAAACTTCTGCTCCTACAGAGCAGAAGTATAAAATTGCCAAGCTACCGATAACTTTGATTGTTACACAAAGAAGCGCAAAGCGCTTCACTCAAGTTTGGTCAATTTCTATTGTAAAAGGCATTAGAAAACAAAGGGATCATAGAATTATTAGGGTTCGTGTATTGATATTGTAAGTTAACGAAGTGGGAAAAATTCAAGTCAATAGCTCTAGAG
>JALWEC010000570.1 GCA_027036655.1 Melioribacteraceae bacterium | reverse complement strand
TTCTTTACTGAGAGTGAAGTTGCCGATTTTTCCTCCGCTGCGTCTTCCGATACGAAATTATATGCGGATTATTTTTCGAATATGCTGGAGCGTGGAATTTACCTTGCTCCCTCGCAGTTTGAAGCGATGTTTATTTCAACGGCGCATTCGGATAAAGATTTGGAGAAAACGGTTGAAGCGAATTTTGAATCGTTAAAAAATATTTTAAGTTAAAGCGAAATGTTTATTTTTCAACTTATATTCTATTAGTTGAAACAATTTGGAGTTTATTGAGTCGTATTTATAGTATTAAATTTTTATATTACACCGCAATAACAATACAATCTGTCATTGCGAGAAACGGAGAGACGAAGCAATCTCACTGGGAAACTTACAGATGTCGAATATTCTGAAGCGATTTAGCAGCTGAGGTTGAATATTGGCGTGGCAATAACAGCTTGTTGTGTGAATTTTTCGTTCGCCTTTTCGGATTGCGTGGAACATTATCTTGAACTTTGATTTTTCTGGTTTTTTGATTGACTTTCCGTAACGCGTAATCCGATTTTAATATTGACGCTTATGGATGGTACTCATAGTTCAAGACAAGATAATTATTAATTCTTGATTATTGATTGAGGTTTACCGCAATAAGTATATTAAATAAAATAATTTTCAATATATTGGATTAGTTAATAATCAAATAGGAGCAGTAAATGGAACCGATTACAGGACTATCAATAGTCATAATTGTAGCAATATTATTTTTTCTAATTCTCTTTTTCTACTTCATTCCGATTAACCTTTACATTACGGCATATTTTTCCGGAGTAAAGGTTAAGATAATGAAAGACCTTATGGGAATGCGCTTCAGAAAAGTTCCTCCCGTAATTATCATCAGAAGTTTAATCACAGCGACAAAAGCCGGATTGCAATTGGATACCTCAAAACTTGAAGCGCATTATCTCGCGGGAGGCGATGTTATAAAAGTAGTTAAGGCTTTGATTTCCGCGAACAAAGCGAATTTGGATTTGGATTTCGAAAGAGCCGCGGCTATTGATTTAGCGGGGCGCGATGTATTGGAAGCCGTTAAAATGTCCGTAATTCCGAAAGTTATTCAAACTCCCGTTGTAACCGCCGTCGCGAAGGATGGGATTCAGCTTAAAGCCCTTGCGCGCATTACAGTGAGAGCAAACATTGACAGACTTGTAGGCGGCGCAGGGGAAGCCACGATTTTAGCTCGTGTGGGCGAGGGAATTGTTTCGACAATCGGTTCAAGCCACAGCCACAAGGATGTTCTGGAAAATCCGGATTCTATTTCCAAGGTAGTTCTTCAAAAAGGGTTGGATTCGGGCACGGCGTTTGAGATTCTTTCGATCGATATTGCAGATGTTGACGTCGGGACAAATATCGGAGCTATTTTACAGACAGACCAAGCCGAAGCGGATTTGAAAGTTGCGCGCGCCAAAGCAGAAGAAAGAAGAGCCGCAGCCGTAGCAGCTGAGCAGGAAAATAAAGCCGAAATTGCCCGTATGCGAGCTAAAGTTATCGAAGCGGAAGCCGAAGTTCCTCTTGCTATTGCCGAAGCGTTTAGGAGCGGAAATCTCGGTGTAATGGATTATTACAATCTTAAAAACATTCAAGCCGATACCGATATGAGAGAATCTATTTCCAAACCGAACGATACTTCAAAAGATAAAAACGGCGGCAAATAGAAGTGGATAATAAAGTTTTTGAAATATTAATAGCCCTCTACTTTATTTTTGCTTTTATCGGAGGGATTTTAAAAAATAAGAAAAAGGAACGGGCGAAAGCCGCTCGGCGAGCGATTGTTCCGGCTTCTGATTCCGTCAGTCGTGATGAGATTAAAGCAAAGCGGAATCGCGATACTGAGGAAATGCTGAATAAATTACTGGGAGTTAAGCTTCCGAAGCCTCCGGACAACGCTGATTTTGAAGAGAAAATTTC
>JALWEC010000569.1 GCA_027036655.1 Melioribacteraceae bacterium | reverse complement strand
GAGCCGTCCAGCCGTTTAATTTTCCGGTAAGTTTAATACCGATTAATTTCGGCCATTTAAGTTCCCAAGGCATATCCGCCATTACGTCAACCGCGTCAGCGCCGCCGACGCCGATTGCAATCATTCCTAATCCGCCTGCGTTAGGCGTGTGGGAATCCGTTCCAATCATCATTCCGCCCGGGAAAGCGTAATTTTCCAAAACCACTTGATGAATTATACCCGCGCCCGGTTTCCAAAATCCGATTCCGTACTTCTGGGAAACGCTTTCGAGAAAATCGTAAACTTCCTGGTTTTCATATTTTGCGGCTTTTAAATCTTCTTCAGCTCCGATTTTCGCTTTAATCAAATGGTCGCAGTGAACGGTTGAAGGAACAGCCGCTTCCTTTTTACCCGCCATCATAAATTGAAGCAGCGCCATCTGGGCTGTTGCGTCCTGCATTGCGACTCTGTCCGGTGAAAGATCTACATAATCTTCTCCGCGGTTAAAAGCTCTTGAAGAATCTTCCCAAAGATGGGAGTAAAGGATTTTTTCCGCATATGTTAACGGACGACCGGTTAACTCACGAGCTTTGTCGTGCTTCTCTTTCAAAGAAGCGTAAACATTTTTGATCATATCAAAGTTTGCTGTCATATTACTAACCTCTTATTATTTATTCTTAAAACTAGCTTCTATTTCCTTGGCAATTTCTGCGGAGACTAAAATTCTTCCGCAGGCTTCGCAAGAAAACAGTCTGTTATTTTGTTTGATTTCCAATTGTCTTTGCGGAGGAATAACATTGTGGCATCCCGAACATGAGCCTCTGTAAACGGGCGCAACTGCAATTCCGCCTTTTGCTTTTCGGATTCGCATGTAGGTGTTGTAATCGTTCTTTCTGATTTTTTCAACAACCGCTTCCCGCAATTTATTAAGATGAGCTTCTTCTTTTTCATTAATCGCGATAATTTTTTTAAGCTCTTCTTCTTTTTCCTTGAATTCTTCCTGCAGTTTGTTAAGCTCATCCTGAACTTCTTCAATTTCCAAAGATAAAACGCCGACTCTGTTTTCAATCTCTTTGTTCTCTTCTTCCATTTCGAGAATGTTTGTTTCGGAGAAATCGATTTCTTTTGTGAGCGCGTCGTACTCTTTGTTGTTACGAACCTTAAAAAGCTGGGCTTTATATTTTTTCAGTTTCTCTTCAAGGGCGCTAATTTCTTCGTCGTTGGCTAATCTGGTTTTCTGAGCTTCCTCTTTTTCTTCCAACTTGGCGTTGATGTTATTCTCAAGCACTTCCATGTGAGCGTTAAGTTCGTTCACAATCAGAGGCAGGTCGCCGCGAAGTTCTTCCAATTCGTCAAGCTGTTTGTCGATTAGCTGCAGTTCATATAGATTTCCTAATCTTCCTTTCACTTTATTCTCCTACTTATTAATAAAAAATTTTACGGGATTTGTATTTCCCTTATATTTCAAAGTTTTAATTTGTTCTCCGTTTCGAGCAAAAAAATCATCTAACCTTCTTTTTACTTCGTCAAGCGCAACATTTTCCGTTTCATAATGTCCGGCGTCAACAAGCAAAATTTTTCCTTCGGCATCCTGAAATGTGTGATATTTAACGTCGGCGGTTATAAAAGCGTCGGCGTTTTTCTTGATCGCAGCGGGAAGTAAGTCTGAACAAGTTCCGCCGCAAACTGCCACTTTTTTTATTTTGCCCCCTTTTCCCGCCGAATATTTCAACGCGGAAGTTTTGAGGTTCCCGGCTGTTAATTTAAGGAACTCCTTTGCTGATAAGGACTTGCCGAGTTCTCCGACAGCTCCCGCGCCATATTTTTTACTGATATTGTTTAAAGGATAAACATCAAACGCGGGCTCTTCATAAGGATGAACTTTTAACATGGATGATATAACATCGCTTAGTTTCCGGTTTTCAACAATCACTTCTATTTTTATTTCATCAACCTCTGTAAATTTTTCTTTTTCCCCAATTGCCGGATTTGAATTTGCCGAACCTTTGAAAGTCCCTTTCCCCACAGAGGAAAAACTGCAATTTTCATATTCACCGATAATTCCTCCACCGGCATTAAAGATCGCATCCGCAACAATCTTTTTATAATCAGCGGGAACAAAAACAACAAGCTTTAACTCCTTCCCGGAAAGAGGGGAAAGAAACTCAATATTAGTTAAACCGATTTTTTTTGCCAGCTGAAAACTCACGCCATCCTTTGTGTAGTCAAGATTTGTGTGCGCCGAGAAAACAGAAATCTCGTTAATAATTAGTTTTTTAATCAATGATGCTTTGGGATTTCTTGAATAGTCGATTTTTTTTAAAGGGGTAAATAAAAAGGGGTGGTGCGTAAAAATTAAATTGCAGTTATTTTTTATTGCTTTATCAACAACGTCTTCTGTTAAATCGAGCGCAAGGAACACGTTTCTTATCGTATAATCCCTTGAGCCTATTTGAAGCCCGACGTTGTCCCGCTCCCACGCTATTTCGGGGGGCGCCCAGTTCTCAATAAATCTGATTAATTTATTTATTGTCATAAAATCAAAAAAAATGCACCAATCAGATTGGTGCATTTAAATCTATCATTGTCTTTATATTTTTAATATCTTTTTCGGTGTTTTCATCTTTTTCCTTTATGCATCGAAATATACTTTAAAATAGTAATAAATTCAATTTCCCATGAAAATTTAAAATAAAATATTTGGACGGCGTAAATTTAATCAAGCTGCAAAACCCGACAGTCTCTCGCAAATAAAATCCGAATAGTGAAACAATTATCCCAAAATTGTTATTAAAAATTTTTTAATTGGAAATTTAACAGTTTATTGTAGCACAGTTTGCTTAGTGAAGCGGGCAAACTGTGTTTTGGTTATTTGCGAAAATAAAGCAAATTTTATGCTTCCTTTTGTTTTATATGAGAATAACGATTGGCAAGTTGTTTTCACAGTTCGCCGTGGCAAACTGTGTTACAAATAAGTCCGTTTCATTTTGTAAGATTATCTTACATATTTTTTTCTCCGCCGGTCAACTCTCTGTTTTTCAATAAGTTATTCCACTTTTCCCCTAACGACAATTTTGAGATCATTAAATCGAACGGTAATATGAGCATTTTCTTCGATGGGCTTTTCTTTACTTAATTGTAAATTGTCTAAAATGTTATATTACGTCATAAAAAATTATAAATTTATGACTGAACCGATAATTACGGTCGGAATAACATCCGGCAAGAAAATAGCGTTGAAAATTGTAGGCGAATATTATTTGCCGCGTCTGAATTTATATATTCACGGGCGTTCCTACTTTGAAAAAAGCAGCCGAGGAATTTTACTCGAATCCACTCTCGGAACGTACTATATTAACGAGAACGATGTTTTTGTCGCGGCAAATGAAGATAACGCCAGCTTTTGGGTTCACAATGTGAAAATCGGGAAAGGTTTTCATTGGGAAAGGGAAGAAGACCAGCATTTTCTCGGAGATTTTAAATTTGTACTTGAGAATGGTGAAATTACGCTCGTAAATATTATTCCGCTTGAGCTTTATCTCGAAAGCGTAATCGGTTCCGAGATGAGCGAACATGCTTCATCCGCGCTGCTGGAAAGTCAGGCAATCGTAGCTCGGAGCTGGACGCTTGCACAGCTTAATAATAAGAACGTAATCCCGCATAACGAATATCGCGAAAAGGGTTTGCGTCTTCGCTGGCGCGAGAGGGACTCGCATACTTTGTATGATTTTTGCGCCGACGATCATTGTCAGCGGTACCAGGGTATAATAAAAACTTCCACTTTAAGAACAGCCGCCGCAGTTGATAAAACAAGAGGAATCGCGCTTCTCGAAGGAGAAAAAATATGCGACGCCCGATACTCCAAAAGCTGCGGGGGAGTAACGGAGCTATACGAAAATGTCTGGTCGAAGACGGCTCATCCTTGTTTGGAGAGCGTTTATGATTTTGTGGCTCCGACTTACTATTCCGACTGGGATTTGTCGGTGGAACAGAACGCGCGCAAATGGATTTTGGCAAAGCCCGAAGCATTTTGCAACACCGAAGACGTAACGATTTTAAAACAGATACTTGTCGATTTCGATAACGAGACAAAGGATTTTTTCAGGTGGAAGAAAATATTCTCTCAAAATGAAATTGCGGAATTAATACATAAAAATCTTCATCACGATTTCGGCGAGATATTGGATTTAATTCCGGTTGAAAGAGGAAAATCGGGAAGATTAATTAAACTAAAAATAGTAGGTTCAAAACGGGAGTTTATAATCGGCAAGGAACTTGAAATCAGAAAAACCCTTTCTGAATCGCATCTTTACAGCTCTGCAATTGTCATTGAAAAGGAGAATGTCGTTAATAACATTCCGCAGCGGTTTGTAATTTACGGCGCGGGCTGGGGACACGGAGTAGGGATGTGTCAAATAGGCGCGGCGGTTATGGGGCATAAAGGCTACAAGTTTGATGAAATTTTAGCCCACTATTTCCCTCACGCAAAAATTAAAAGAATCTACAAATGAAAATTCTTTACTCTTGCCTTTCTCAAAGCTGGGGCGGAATGGAAATGTTCACTATCGACGCGGTTAAGCGTTTGCTGAAGCGCGGAATTCACACCGAGTTGCTTTGTTATCCCGGATCGAAAATAGAGATGAAAGCCCGCGAAGAGGCGATAATAACGCATCCGGTTAAAGCCAAAAGTTATTTCGAGCCGAGCGCGATAAATAAAATCCGTAAGATATTATCCGTCGGGAATTTCGATTTGGCGCATACTCAGGCTTCCAAAGACTTGTGGGCGATTGTTCCCGCGCTGAAAATCAGCGGCGAAAAAATTCCGTTAGTCCTTACAAAACAAATGGGCTCCTTCATTGTTAAAAAGGATTTTCTTCACCGCGCGCTCTATTCGAGAATAGATGAGGCGTTTGCAATCAGCGGAGTAATTGCTAAAAACCTTGTTGATACAACGCCGATTCCGCCGGAAAAAATTAAGATAATTTACAACGGAGTGGATGTGGAAAAATTTACTCCGGAAAATCCCAATAGGGAAAAAGTGCGCAAAGAGTTTAATGTGTTAAATGGCGAGTTGTTAATCGGAATGACAGCCCGGTTTACTCCCGGCAAAGGACACGAGGAATTTATTTACGCCGCCGAAAAACTCAGCGCCAAGTACGATAACATTAAGTTTGTCGTAATCGGCGAACCAAGCCGCGGCGAATCGGAATATGCGGAAAAGATTCGCGCCTCGGGAGAAAAATTAACCAAGGAGAAAAAACTAATTTTCGCAGGGTTCAGAGGGGACATGCCCGATATGCTTTCGGCATTGGACTTGTTTGTTTTTCCTTCGCACGCGGAAGCTTTCGGCATTGCGCTTGCCGAAGCAATGGCGGCGGGAAAGGCATGCGCGGCGGCGGGAACGGACGGACCGCTTGATATCATTGACGATGGAATAAACGGATTGTTTTTTGAACCTCAAAATAAAAACGATTTGATTGAAAAAATTGAAGAACTGATAACAAATCCGCAAAAAAGAGAACGATTCGGGAAAGCCGCGCGGGAAAAAGCCGTGAGCGTTTTCGATATTGAAAAGTTAACGGATAAAGCGCTCAGCCGGTACGAAGAACTAATCGAGAAAAGGAGGCGTTCGCTTTGACGTTTCTTAATCCGGCGGTTTTAATCGGTTTGCTTGCGGGAATAATTCCCATCGCGCTTCACTTTATCAATCTGAGAAAATTGAAGAAGATTGATTTCAGCACGCTCTACTTTATGGAGGAGTTGAGAAAAAGTAAGATTAGAAAATTAAAATTCAGACAATGGCTTTTGCTGCTTCTAAGATTACTTCTGATAATATTTCTTGTTCTTGCTTTTGCAAAACCCGCCGTGAAATCGGGAATAGGGATAGCCGGAGAAAGAGCGAAGCAAACCGCGATGTTTATTTTGGACGACAGCCCGAGTATGACCGCTCCGGCTGCGAACGCTTCTGTTTTCAACGAAGCCAAATCGGCAATAAAGGAAGTG
>JALWEC010000568.1 GCA_027036655.1 Melioribacteraceae bacterium | reverse complement strand
CCCAAGGCTGCGGAGGTTTGTCGGCAAATTCGGTATCAAAACTTTCATCCACCATTCCGGCAACTTTTACGTAACCGCCGAGAGGAAGAATCGCGAGTCTGTAATCCGTATGACCTTGCAAATCAACATCTTCGGATAATTTTCCCCAGGTAAACCCCTGAACTTTATTCCAGCCGCAGATTCGCTTTCCGAAGCCGATTGAAAAAACATCGGTTCTCATTCCGCTTAAGCGCGCCGCCGCAAAATGACCGAACTCGTGAATCGTAACGAGAATACCAATCGTTAAAATAAAATATAAGACGTAATCCATTAATTTCTATCCTTATTAATTAAACTCGTAACATAGTTTCTTGTTTTTCGATTGCATTCGAATATTTCTTCCAAACCAATCGAATTTTCATGTTCGATATCATCCAAAGCTTTTTTTACATATTCGGAAATTTCCGTAAAGGTAATCTTTCCTTTCAAAAAGTTTTCCACCGCGATTTCATTTGCCGCATTCAAGATACAGGGCGAATTCCCCCCCGATTTAAGCGCGTCGAAAGCAAGCCGGAGATTCTCGAACTTTTCCAAATCGGGTTTGAAAAAAGTAAGTTTATGAATTTCCGGGAATTCAGTCGAAACAAAATTGCTCTTGAATCTCTCGGGATAAGTCAGCGCATATTGAATCGGAACTTTCATATCGGGCGAGCTGAGCTGGGCTTTTATCGAGCCGTCAATAAATTCCACCATAGAATGAACAATCGACTGCGGATGAATTACAACCTCGATTTTTTCGAGAGGAAGTTTAAAAAGCCATCTTGCTTCGATTACTTCCAATCCTTTATTCATCATTGTGGCGGAATCGATTGTAACCTTGTTTCCCATCGACCAGTTGGGATGATTAAGCGCTTCGGCGACGGTAACTTTCTTTAAATATTCCACCGGTTTATCGAAAAACGGTCCGCCCGACGCCGTAAGCAAAATTTTACGAATATGTTCCGGAGATTCTCCCACGAGCGACTGAAAAATAGCGCTATGTTCGGAATCAACGGGAATAATCTCGGCGTTGTATTGCTCGGAAAGCCGCTCGATTATTTCGCCGGCGACTACAAGAGTCTCTTTATTCGCCAAGGCAATCCGTTTCCCGCGCTTGATTGCCTCTATTGTCGGCGCGAGTCCGGAAAAACCGACAAGCGACGAAATAATTACATCATAGTCCGCGTACTTTGTCGCTTCTACAAATCCACGCTCTCCGATGAAAAGTTCGCATTTTCCTTTTATTCTGTATTTAAGTTTTTCGGCTTCCGCTTCGTCGTTTACTACAACAAGCTCGGGAGAAAACTCCTCAATCTGCTTTTCGAGCAAATCTATATTTCTATTCCCGGATAACGCCGCAACCGAGAAGTTATTCGGAAACTCCCGAATTACCTCGAGCGTGTTAACGCCTATCGAGCCGGTGGAACCTAATATGAAAACTTTTTTCATTCGTTAATGTTGTTGTAAAATGCACTGTTTATTATTTATCAATCAGAAAGCTATTCCGGAAATATTTTCAAAACCGGAAACATCTTCCTTAGTTTTTTTAGCTAAACTTTGTAAGATAATAAAAAAAGAGGGTTTTTTATAAAAAAATAAGACAAACTAACTTATCTAAATTCAACATCATGAAAAATTTGCAAAACATTTTCCGGATTGGAATAGAAAATTAATTTCATTCCGATAGAACACGGATACCACGGAAAAATAGGATTTTAACAGATTGCAATAAAAGCTCAACATTCCCATCCGTCCGTTAACCAATAACTATTGACCAATGACCAACAACAAAACTGCCGCAAATTTTCAATTCAACATTTAAATGTTAAATATCACTCGGCTTTTTTATTCTTCCTCGTTGTAAGTAAGCTCTACTTTTATCTTAAATTCCGCGCCGCTGAAAAGGGAATATTTAACATCGCTGATTGTG
>JALWEC010000567.1 GCA_027036655.1 Melioribacteraceae bacterium | reverse complement strand
AAATATATGTTGAGCTTCATAAGTTTTGTTTGTGAATTGTGAACTGTAAATAGTAAATTGTTAAAAGAAATAATAGGTGGTTTTGCGTAACTATATAATTTGTCATTCTGAGTTGAGTCGTTAGACGGAACGAAGAATCTCAAAACCGGTAATAATACCGAATTTAGAGATATTTCGGACAGCTTACACTCTCCTCAATATGACAAATTTAGGTTATGCAAAGGTTTCGACAACTATATGTATTACAAAAAGTCTCTAATAATTGTTCAGTAAAAGTGAAATAAAAAAAAGGAAGCAATAAATTATGAAAAACAAAGGATTAATAATCGGCGGCGCGATAGTCATATTTTTATTTTTGATTATCGGCTGGGGCGTAGGCGTTTACAACGATTTGGTTTCGCTCGACGAAGGCGTTGCGCAGGCTTGGAGTCAGGTGGAAAATCAGTATCAGCGGCGCGCGGATTTAATTCCGAATTTGGTAAACACAGTAAAAGGCGTGGCTAATTTTGAAAAGGAAACTTACACGGCGGTTGCCGAAGCCCGTTCAAAAGTAAATAATATTAAGCTTACTCCCGATATGCTTTCCGACCCGAATGCGCTGAAACAATTTCAGGCTGCGCAGGATAATCTGAGCGGCGCGCTTTCCCGCTTGCTTGTTACGGTCGAGCGTTATCCGCAGTTAAAGGCAAATGAAAACTTTCTGCAGTTGCAGGCTCAATTGGAAGGAACGGAAAATCGAATTTCTGTCGAAAGAAGACGTTTTAATCAAATCGTTCAGCAGTACAATATGAAAATTCGCCGTTTTCCGGGAAACATAATCGCGAACTTTGCGGGATTCAGAGAGAAACAATATTTTAAAGCCGTACAAGGCGCTGAAAAAGCTCCGAAAGTTCAGTTTTAATCGTGAAATCGAAAGCGTTACATATCGTTCTGCTCCTCTTCTTCTTTCTCGGCAGCTCTGTTTTTGCCGGCGAAATCGAGGCGCCGAAACTCAATTCCTATTGTAATGATTTTACGGGAACTTTAACTCCTGCGCAAATAAGACAAATCAATAAAGCTCTTTCCGATTTCGAGAAAAAAACATCGAACCAAATAGTTTTTCTGATGATAAATTCCCTCGACGGAATGCCGATAGAATATTTCGCGAATAATGTCGCCGAAAAAAATAAAATCGGGACGAAGAAGCACGATAACGGGATTTTGTTCGTAGTGGCGAAGAAGGATAAAAAGATGCGCATCGAGGTCGGTTACGGACTTGAAGGCGCGCTTCCCGACGCTTTGGCAAGTTCGATTCTTCGCAATGAAGTCCGCCCTTATTTCAGGCGCGGAGATTATTTTTCGGGAATTGCCGCGGGACTTACGGCAATTATGAAAGCTACCGTAGGAGAATATAAAAACAACAAGAAAAATGATGAGAAGGAAGGGCTACCTATCGGAACGATTATTTTTCTTATAATTATGATTATTTCTCTTTTCGGCGGAAGAGGAAGCGGAATAGGATTGTTGTGGCTCGGAGCGGGAATGCTCGGCGGCGGCGGAGGAAGTCGCGGCGGCGGTTTCGGCGGCTCGAGCGGATTCGGAGGTTTTTCCGGCGGCGGAGGAGGATTCGGCGGCGGCGGCGCAAGCGGCGGCTGGTAAGAATGATTAATAGAAGTCTTTGCATAACGGAGCAATGTGTCATTTTGAATAGAGCGAATCTTGCTCATACCGTTTTTGGGTTGGGTGCGAAATCCGTCACGGCGGAAAGTTCAGTAAGTAATAAATCTGTATTTTCGATAGCGGTTAGTAAATTTGTTAAAATTAAGAGAGTAAAATGATAAAACCATCGGAAAGAGTAAGCTCAATTGAAGAATATTATTTTTCAAAAAGAGGAAAAGATATTGCGGAAGTCCGCGCTGCGGGAAAAGAGATAATTAATTTCTCAATCGGCAATCCCGATTTGCCACCCG
>JALWEC010000566.1 GCA_027036655.1 Melioribacteraceae bacterium | reverse complement strand
TTCCTGTCGGGTGTCCGATTGCGTTTGAAAATGGGGATTCAATTGCTTTTATTATGCGCGCGGTCATTTCTTCTTCGGACAGATTAAAATTAGAATGAACCGAAGCAATGATAAAATCAAATCCGGCGAGAATTTCATCGGAGTAATCGAGCGAACCATCTTTCAGAATATCACTTTCGATACCGTGAAATATTTCAACGCCAAGTTTTTCACGTAGCGCGGTTATTTCATCATGCTGCTCAATCAATCTTTCTTCGGTAAGTCCGTTAGCATAAAAAGCCGACTTGCTGTGATCACAAACGGCAAAATATTCAAATCCGTTTTCCTTACCG
Organism: Melioribacteraceae bacterium; assembly: GCA_027036655.1. Taxonomy (GTDB): domain Bacteria; phylum Bacteroidota; class Ignavibacteria; order Ignavibacteriales; family Melioribacteraceae; genus WGAL01. The sequence goes on along the minus strand of JALWEC010000566.1, from coordinate 1,619 downwards.
GAAAGAACCATTTCTTCCAGCGAGTTCGCTCCGTCGGAGTAAACGGTATGAAAATGAAGCATACCTTTCATCCCGGGAAAATCCAGATCGGAGGGAGAAGAATCGCGCTTCAGAATATTTTCCGTTTCTTCTTCCCTCATTTCAGGCGCGACAAATCGGATTTTGTTTGCCGAAAAAATTTCATCTTCCGAATTGAAATTTTCACTCAAATCGGCAAACTTTGAAATAAAATATTCGCTTCCTGTAAGGAGAAAATTCTCTTTCGTAAACTCTTCTTCCCTTGTAACAATATGAAGATATATCTCCCTTTCCTTTTCAGCACTTATTCTTAAAACCGTTACCTCATCCCTGATATTCTCTTCTGCGATTATAAAAGAATCCCTTAGGTTATCAAGACATTCTTTTTTTGAATTTTCATTCACTAAAACGAGCAAATCAATTCTTGATATAATTTCCAGTATTCTTCTAAGCTGTCCGGTAAGTTCGACTTTAATTACTCCGGGAAAACTCTCTATTTCCTTTTTCAACGAGTCTGCAACTTCAAATGCTTCATCAAGGAGTAGAAGATGTTTAGTTGTTATAATTCTATTAATTTCAGTTTTGATTTTTTCAATGCTTTTCTCTCCGAAGCCCTTTATTTCACTCAACTTCCCCGATTCGATAACCTCCGTCAAATCATCAAGATTTTCAACTTGGAGTTCTTTGTTAAGCAAAATTAACTTCTTAATGCCAAGTCCCCGAATTTGCAGTAAATCGTCTATCCCCTCCGGCGCTTTTTCCTTCAATGAAAGCAGTTCGGAAGAATAACCGTTTTCGAATATTTCTTTAATTGTCGCAAAAATCCCTTTCCCGATTCCTTTTACCTTAAGGAGTTCGTTCGTTTCAATTATCTTTTCAAAATCATCGTTAATATATCGCAGCGCATTAACTGCGTTTCTGTACGCACGAACTTTGAATTGGTTCTCGCCGGCAAATTCCGAGAGGTCAGCCAATTGATTTAAAGTATTGAGTAATTCTTTTTTAGTAACATTAAGTTTCATGACATAATCCTTAAAATGATTATCGGAATAACGCTCCCCACAACGGCTCCCCAAAAAACTTGGGCGACCGTGTGAACGCGAAGCGTTAATCTTGCCCACATAATTATTATCAGAAAAATCAGAAAAAGGAGAGAAAAACCATTCCCGAGATAGAGGAGAACCCCAAGGGGAATTGCCGCTCCCATTGCGTGCGCGCTTATTTTCCAATATTTGTTGATGATCGTAATTGTGAGAGAAGTGATAAAATAGACTATCCAAAGATTTACAAAAAGCGATTCAATTTTCGAGTAGTAAAAAATTCCTGCTGCGACGAAACAAAAAACCGCTCCAATCAAATAAGGAAGCGTTCTTTCTTCTTTTACGGTAGCATCGTCATTTACAATTCTTTTCTTTTTCCTCAGATAGATAAAAACAAGCACCGGCAAAAAGACTCCGAAAAGAAATGAAATCCCGAGCATAAATTCCGGTCTTTCCGATTTTCCGGACAAGATTAAGAAAAGGAGAAAATTCATAAAAGGCGGAGCCAACAGATATGAAGAGTAAGAAGCTAATTTTTTGTTCATTTCATTATTCATTGTA
>JALWEC010000565.1 GCA_027036655.1 Melioribacteraceae bacterium | reverse complement strand
ATAATATGCTGATAAAGAAGAAAAATCTTGCCGTTGAGAGCGTTTCCGATTTAATTGTTTTAACGGTTTTTGCCGAATATTTCCGGTCTCAGAATGAGCCGTCCCTCTCTTCCAAGATTGCGATTACGCCGCTCGGAGGACTCTCCAATGTGATTAAGTTTATCACTCTGATGAGCGGATTCAGTTTGGACTTGGTTGTGCTCTCTTCCGACGATAATGTTGAAGCGGATAGTTTCAGCAAAAAAGAGCTGGAAAAAATGGCTTCTTTCGGAGCGGAGAAACTTCTTTATTATTCTGAATTTTCAGATGAGTTTGAAAATAATACTGTTTTCGATTTGCTTTCCAAAGAGGATTTTCTGAAGTTTGTTATCGAAGCGGTTCCTTCAGTTAAAGATTTGATGGAAGTCTCGGATGTGATTCATCCTTATCTTAAAAACTTTAATTTGTTTTCACCTGTCCCTCTCTCAGATTACGAGCTGGCGCTCCATATTGCTAAGAAAGGGATAGGAAAAAGAAAAACATCGGCGGAAACTTTTAATAACTTCCGGCTGCTTTTTGAAAAGGTGAATGCTCTATTGGAAGTTAAGTAAACCTTTATCAGTAAAAGTTAACCGTATAATCCTTAAAGTTTTTTCCTTCGTAGTTAAATTTAGCGGTGAAAAATTTTTCATGATTAAGCCACCTGAGAAAAATTTTGTCACCGTCCCAAAGGTTTAATTCTGTGATTTTTTCATCGGGAATCCACTCAAGTTTTCCTTCGGGGGAGTCGATTAATTCTCCGGAAAAATTATTAACAATAAAGAGAAAAACATACCAATCGTCTTTTCCGTCGAAAAGGGGAAATGTAATCATACCTTTTAATTCCGGGTCTTTAACGTCGAGTCCGGTTTCTTCCTTGATTTCTCTTATTGCGCATTCTTCGGGTGTTTCACTTAATTCAAATTTCCCGCCGATTCCGTTCCACTTACCCTCATGATAATCATTCTCCTTTTTATTGCGGTAGAGCATCAGAGTTTTACCATCTTTCTTAATATAGCAGAGCGTCGCTAATTTCATACTCACTTACCATGCGATTGTTTTCTGAGGAATCAGGTAATTTGTAACATAATCTTTAACTCCCTTTTCAAGGGAATAAATATCTTTGTCGTATCCGGCGTTTCTCAGTTTTGATATATTTGCTTCTGTGAAGTACTGGTACTTGGAGCGGAGCGTTTCCGGCATCTCGATATATTGGATATTCGGCTCTTTTCCCATTGCGTTAAAAACGGCGGTTACCAGGTCGTTCCAAGTTCTGGCTTTTCCGGTTCCCAAATTGTAAAGCCCGTTTTTGTCGTGATGTTCCATAAAGTAAAATGCCATTTGAACGGCGTCTTTAACATAAATAAAATCTCTCATCTGTTCGCCGTCGGCGTATTCCGGTTCGTAAGATTTAAAGAGCTTAACTTTTCCGCATTCGGATATTTGCTCGAAAGCTTTATTTACAACGCTTCTCATATCTTTCTTGTGATATTCGTTAGGTCCGTAAACATTGAAAAATTTTAAGCCGGCAACTTTCCCGAGAAGGTTTTCTTTTTTCAGCCATAAATCAAAAAGCTGTTTTGAGTAACCGTACATATTTAACGGACGAAGTTTTTCAATTTCATCTTCGTTGTCGTCGTAGCCTAAAGCGCCGTCGCCGTAAGTAGCCGCCGATGAAGCGTAAATAAATCTCGCTCCTCTCGGGAAGCTGTATCTTACAAGTTCAGTTGAAAACTTAAAGTTGTTGTACATTAAAAAATTAGAATCTTTTTCTGTAGTGGAAGAACACGCGCCGAAATGGAAAATTGTTTCCACTTCAAACGGGAATCTCTCTTCCGTGATTAGGGGCAAGAATTCATCTTTGTCAAAGTAATCTTCGTAGGCAAGTCCGACCAAGTTTTTCCATTTTTCGTCTTCTCCTAGACTATCTACAAT
>JALWEC010000564.1 GCA_027036655.1 Melioribacteraceae bacterium | reverse complement strand
GGGTACGGAGTTTCTGCGCCCAAACGGTAACGTCATTTAACTCCGTATTATAAAAATATATTCCGAATACGCGTTCGTGAACTCTTCCGATAATGTTTAAATCGGTTGTTTCTTTTACAATCATTTGTGAAATTAAACGGACAACTTTCGTAACAAATCCCTTTTCAAAGAGGGAATCCTCGTCCATAAAATCATCAATTTTAATCAAAACAAGCGCGCTCCCGATTTTCATCAGCTTATCTTTTTTAAGTTCGTTTCCAAGCTGTTTCAGAAAATGCTTTTTGTTCAGTACGCCCGTTTCCACATCAACGGAAATTAAGGACTGTAAAAACTTCTGGCTCGAGTAACATTGAATATAATACGCAAAAAGATGAAAAACTTTTTTGAGAAAAAGCACGTCTCCGGAATTATATTTATCCTTGCGTAAAAGCTCGAAAGTAACGATCCCGAAATTATGTCCTTCGTAAATCAACGGAACAGCCAAGAACGATCCGTCCGATGAAATATCCTCCGAAGAAGAAAAACGGGGAACTTGGGAAGCTGATAAATCCGGAACGTAAACATGTTCGCCGCTTTTCAGAATTTTCCCGACGATAGAGTTTTTCTCGTCGATCTCCAGATTTTCTCCTACGTACTTTAAACTTTCCTTCTTGATAGAAACATTGCTTATCTTGTATTTCTTCTCTTTTAAGTCGTAAATAATAAAAGTGAAGAAATCCCAATCGACCATCCCTTCGACAACCGCGGAAATGTAATTGCCGAGCTCCTTTATGTTTTTGAAATTCCTCTGGAGCGACACCGCCTTCAGAAGAGCTTTTAATCGATTCTCGTTGACCGATTCCGAATGCCTTTCCTCAAAAAGGGAAATCAGCGTTGCTATAATCCGGATATATCTGCCTAAAACATAAGTAGTTTCAATTCCGAACTCTTCCGGACTTTTGGAATCGATTGCCAATATCAAAATAAGCTGCCCGCTGTATTCGTAAGGGACGCCGCAAAAACTTTTAATTCCCTGAGGACGCGAATAGTAACGAATATTATCCGCCTCTGAAACAGGGGAAATGTTAAGTAAAATCTGCGGCTCTTTCTCGCGCACAATCTTACTCAGAACATCGTTCTGCAAATCAAATTTCCGCGCTGTTATATCAACGGTCGCCGAGATAAAATCTCTCAACGAAATTTTTTCCGTATTGGGATTGTAGATATAAAAAAGAGCGGAATGCACGGCGAGACTGTCTCGGATAACATGAAGTATCTTTTTGAGCAACGCTTCAAATTCTTCGTCGTCGCCTACGTCTTCGGGTAGATTCTCGGAAATAATCTCATTGTAGAGTTTAATCGCTTCGGGAGTCAAAACTTTTTCTTCTTCTTCGCCTCCGCTCAGTGGAATATCCATAGCAGTGGAAGTTTTATTAACAATCTTAAAACCTTCCTCTCCCGTGTCAAACTCGCCATCCTCATCGAGGAATTTTTCGGGTTGTAATTTTACAGGCTCTCGGTTAAGTTTCTCCTCAACTCTGTCAAAACCCTCCTCCTTAAGGGAATCTCGGAGAAAAATAATAAATCCAACATAAATAACAAGTATAACGCCCGTAATAATTCTTATGGTCAAATCATCAACAACTATCAGGATAGTCGTAAACAAAGGGACCAATGAAAAAAAGCCGATTCTCTTTTTACTTTTTTTGTTAATACGCATTCGGGCTAAAGTAGTTATTTTTCAAACTTTTAGTATAATAAAAGTTTTGGTAAAATTCATTATTTAATTAAGGAATTAACGAAGCTTTTAATTTCTTTTTTTCCTGTCTTTTTAGTAGCCGAGTAAATGAAAATATTCTCTTCGCTTATAGTCCCATTTAAATCTTTGATAATCTTTTTCTTAACTGTTCGCTGTTCGTTCATTTTCAGCTTATCAACTTTAGATAAAATCAGCGCGATTCTGATGTTTCGTTCC
>JALWEC010000563.1 GCA_027036655.1 Melioribacteraceae bacterium | reverse complement strand
CGGATGAAGTTTATTTTCGCTTTAATTCACAATCCCGATTTTTTCATTCTCGACGAACCGACTTCAAATCTTGACGTTGCGGGAAAAGATAAAGTTTATGAAATCATTGAAAAAACGGCTCGGGATAAGCTGATAATCGTCGCGTCCAATGAGGAGAGCGATTTGGAACTTTGCTCGGAATTTCTGAACGTGGAAGACTTCAAGGCGGTAAAATGAAATCGGTAGGAGTTTTTAAAAAGGATTGGGCTTCGGAGCTGAGAACGCGTTACGCGATTAACGCACTCGCGATGTTCATACTTGTAACAATCAGCGTAATTCTTTTTTCGGTCGGGCAGGAAACCTTGAGCGGCGAACTTACCGGCGGACTGCTGTGGGTGGTAATTTTCTTCTCCGCTATGTCGGGACTTTCGCGCGGGTTTGTTTCGGAGGAAGAGCGCGGAACGACGCTTACGCTTCATCTTATCGCGAAACCTTCCACTGTTTTTACAGGGAAATTTCTTTTCAATCTGCTTCTTGTTTTCATAATGAACATTGTGATATTTTTTCTCTTCTTGGCGTTTTTCGATTCTTTCGCTATTGAAAGCGGACTGATAATTACGCTCGCTTTTCTTTTCGGAAATATTGGTATCGCCGTTTCGTCAACAATAATCGCCGCGATTATTTCAAAGGCAAACACAAAAGGGACTCTTTACCCTGTGCTTTCTTTCCCGATTTTATTACCCCTGATATTAATTTTAATTGAGCTTACAAATTTCGCAATTGTCGGAACCACGCTCGACGAGGCGTTTGTCGATATTGCAATTTTAATTATTTACGATATTATAATGATAACGGCATCATACATGCTGTTCGATTTCATCTGGAACGATTAAGGAGGAACAATGACAATAAAGGAGAAACAACAACAATTTATAGACGACCTTGCCATGTTTGAGGATTGGGATGATAAATATCAATATATTATAGACTTGGCGAAGGAGGAGGAGACTTTTCCCGAAGGTGAAAAAAACGACAAGAATAAAATTACCGGTTGCCAATCGCAAGTTTGGTTTCTTGCGAAATTGGAAGATGGAAAAGTTCACTTTTGGGCGGACAGCGATTCCGTGCTGGTTAAAGGATTAACGGCGATGCTCGTGGATGTTTATTCCGGACATACTCCCGACGAGATAATTGCCAATCCCCCGGTTTTCCTTGATGAAATCGGTTTAACAAGTCACCTTTCCCCGACAAGGAAAAACGGACTCAGCTCAATGGTGAAACAAATACAAATGTACGCCGTCGCGTTTAAATCCGTTTTGGATGGGGAAAAGTAATAGCCGATATTTTTTGTTGCCGCCGCAACCGGTATTATTCGTGATTATTAATTTTACCTTAAAATGCGGTAAGCTGTCGGGACAAGTTCTGAATGGAGTAAAGCTTGTTCCCGGCGTTTATTTATCGGGGGCAATCTCTTATCTGATACTGTTGCAAATATAAGTTCTGAGATTCTTCACCCCCAACAAAAAGAGCTTGTCGGGCTCAAGATTACAATTCTATGTTTCGCAGAAGTTTCTAACAAGATATTCGGCGCCTGCCGTTACTTGTCAATAGAAATCGAAACAGCCGAAATTTTCCGATCTTAGTTTATCGTTAATTTCGTCTTTGTTAAAATATTCAGGGTCAAAATCTTCGCCTACCCATTCAATAGTTTCTTCGTAGTTTTTAGCTTCCGGATTATTCAACGTTTCCAATAGATATTCATAACCCCAAATTCCACCGCAATCTTCCGGCGGACAATTGTTTTTTCCCTTAATACAAACCGGAAGATAGTCGAATTCTTGATCCATAATAATTTTTTCCAATAAAATATCATGCGTCCAGCCGTCGCCGAAATCATAATCGTATATTATTTTATCTTTTTCCTTTTTAAGTAAGTCTGAGACTTTTTTCGTCGAATAATCAATCTTATCCATATCTCCCCAAAAATCATCGTCTTCTAATTTAGGAGAATAAATTGCATCTCCTTTTCTGAATTGATGTAAGTGGTAGTTTGTCCATCCCATTGTTGATTGGATGATTTTATGAAAATCGGGAAGAGGCGTTTCCGGCGAAACTAATATTCTTCTCCAGATTCTAGGTTGACTCCCCTTAAGAAAAATTTTAATTTGATATGTTTTTTTCATGAGCTTACTCTTATTAATTTTAAAAATAATTTGTCTTTGGAAAATATAGTAAAATATCGGTTCTATGTCGAATAGAGTGGATGATTCAATTTGAGCTTACCGTAGATAAATAAAATCATATTTATCAAATAATTGAGAAAATCGAGTCAAGGAATTTGTTAATAAAGCAAGGAACAATAATAGACATTTTGAATAAAGTAAAACAATATTTTTTATAACCTCAAAAAATGGTTTTTCAAAATCTCCGAGGTTGTTCAAAGGATTTTATGAATGGGAAAAATCTTTTTAATGAAAAGATTAACCCAAAATTGTCATTAGACCAAAAATTTCTAATGACTGCCATTAGGAAAAAGTTGACTTAAGTTATTAAAGGACAACAGGTTAACTAACTGTCAAGCTGTTAATTTTAGACAAAAAACCATGTAAGAAAATCTTACTCGTTCTATTTGTAGCACAGTCCGCCACGGCGGACTGTGGGTGCAATTTAGCATTATGCTGTTTTTTCGCAGATTGCCGCGTTCACTGCGTGCGCTCGCAATAACGAATATCTTTTACTGTCTCGTTACTGTGAAGGTGAGCGAAGGACGATTGAGGCTCCGTTTCTTGCAATAACAGCTTTGTCGGGGTACTTGCAATCCGCTCGGAATGTCTTGCAGCGCACTGTTCTATTTCCTTCGCCATTGTTGGACTGCCACCGTTTTTCCCCCGTCTGTTGGGATAAGCCTTCGGTTAAATGTATTCGCATAAGCGGAAACGAGATATGGTAATCAATGAGAAAAATTAATTTAGCTTAATCTCTTGACTTTTCGTCCATATTTATTACATTCATCTTTTCGTAAATAATCAGCAAGTACATTTTTAAGTAAATATTTATGGTTCAGCACGAAATAAAAATACACGACAAAAAGCAGTTTGAGTTAAAACTTCATTACAACTTCAGAAAGGAGAGAAGGAAAGGGGAATATTTTATCGAAACATATTTTTTTGTTCCCAATGTTCTCGGTATCAACAGACACTCTTTTCACAAAAAGAATTTCTACGACAGCATAAAAAATTATATTCGCTTTGCAACCCCAAAGTTTACGCTTGCGGAGTTAAGTTCGGATGAAAAATCTCCCTTAATACAATTATCCGTATTGGCGGAGAAAACCGAAGATAAAAATTCCCCGATTGAAGCTAATGAAATTGAGGCTGCCGTAAAATTATTCAGCGTGGTTTTTGCCGCAACCATACGCACCGACTTTTTGAATTTTAGAGGAAAAAATAACGATACGCTCCGTTCCGAATTGAATGATTTTCTGTTTCACGCAAATTCGGTTATTAATCTATTCAGAGATTTGCAGAGGAAAACGGAGCGAATATCGCGCGTGAAAGAGGTATTCGCTTTCGCCGATGAATATATAAGCCTTGTAATTGAGAAATATCTGTTTATGATTCTTGACGAATATGCGGTTTTTTTCGAAGGAGAAAATATAGAGATTGAAAGTAAAATTTATTCTTTTATCAAAGAAGAAGTCAATCATCGCAAAGAAAAAGGTTATCGCTCGATTGTAAAAATTGATTCTTCAAACGAAGAGATGCTTTTCAGATTCAGCACTTTGAAAAAATATTTCAGTAGTATTTTATCTCTTGAGAGAGATGTCGAGCGGGAGGGAACTATATTGGAGCAGTTGCTTTTTAGTCTTGCCGCGGGAATGGCGATGCTTTTTGCTACTGCTGTGGCTTTTTGGGGACAAACAACTTTCGGAAACTTAACCATGTCCTTTTTTATTGTGCTCGTTGTAAGCTACATGTTCAAGGATAGGATAAAGGAGCTTTTACGGGAAATAATGAAGAAGAGTGTTTTCAAATATCTTTTCGATTATAAATATATTCTCTATATCGATGAAAAAATAAAGATTGGAATTATCCGTGAAAGCTTTGATTTTATCAAAAGAAGAAAAATTCCCGAACGAATAATGAAACTGAGGAATTTATATCGAACCAAGGAGTTCGATAACAACTTTCAAAAGGAAAAGATTATTCTTTACAGAAAAAAAATTAATCTGAAATCGAAGTTTTTAAATAAAATTGAAAAAGAGGAACTTAAAACAATTTCAGATATTTTTCGGTTTGACGTTTCCCGGTTTCTAAATAAAATGGATGACCCTCACAAACCTCTTTATGTTTTAACCGACTCGGGATTCAAAAAAATATTCGGACGCAGAGTTTATCATGTTAATCTTATTCTGCGGATTGTAAGAGATAATCGGGAACAGTTAAAACGGTTCAGACTGGTTTTGACAAAGAATGGGATTGAAAGAATAGAGCATGTGGCAGCCGAATAAAAAAGTTGTACCCACGGCAGGAATCGAACCTGCGACCTGCGGTTTAGGAAACCGATGCTCTATCCACTGAGCTACGTGGGCATTATTGAATTCCAAAATTAATAAAAATTGTTAAAACGCGGGGAATTAAACTTTTGTTCTGTAACTGTTTATTAAGCTGACAGCTTTTTTCAGCCAGGATTTCTCATCGGAATTTAACTCGCTTTTAACTTTGTCGTAAACCTTTATTATCCAACGCAGATTTAAATAGTAATTTGCATATTTTATGTTTTTCTTAAATTTGGCTTTATCTTCAAAAACAACTTTTGCAAAAGTTGCCAATGCTTTTAAATTAAAAACCAGGGGAATATCTTTGCTGTTTGCCAAATCAATAAGAAGATTAATTAAGTCGTTATTTTGCAGAACCGCTTCTAATGCCATTTCCATAGCCTTTTTTACAAGTTCGGATTCCCCGACCGCCGATAGGAACCGGTTTGAACCGATTTCTATTAATTCCTTAATATTTTTTTCAGATTCAAGAGGAAAATTTACAGCTTGAGAATAATACTTTTGTATTGCAATCTTAACGGCATCATGCAGATTTTCTTTTGCTTCTTCGCGCCTGCTATTATCGATTGATAAATCATTAATTATTTTAATCAGTTCAACATAATCACCCTGTTCGGTAAGGGTTTTTATAGGAAGATTTTTAACGGGTTTTCCATAATTGGAAACGGTGTCCCAGCCGTCAAATCCTATTGTGTCTTTTTTTCTGAGCTTCCCTCTCGCTTTGTTGATTATTTCTTCATCCTCTTTATCCGTAGTCATTACAACGAGATTGTTTAAGGTAAGTTTTTCAAGCAGATGGTAATAGTGGTCAATGTCAATTTTAAAAGAAACTAGATAGTTATTTTCGATTTTGTCGTAGGATAAATCAATTATTTTGGACTTTGAAAAAGATAACTTGAAAACTTTTAAAACGGATTCCAATTTGTCTTTGTCTTTTATTCTTATTTCCAAGAAAACCGGTTTGAACTCTTCCATAAATCCATTAAATTAATTTTAACATTACAAAATACTCTTTATGAATTAAATTTCCGAAAAAAAAATATCGCAGATAAAAAATAAATTAATCAATTGAAATTCGCCCTTGTTTGTCATAGTTTTATATAATGCAATTTAAAAAAAAGGAGATATAAATATGACTGCAATAGTAGATGTTTTTGCACGTGAAATATTAGATTCCCGGGGGAATCCGACAGTGGAAGTGGATGTTTTATTGGAATCGGGAGCTTTCGGGCGCGCAGCTGTTCCGAGCGGAGCTTCGACCGGAGAGCACGAAGCCGTGGAATTACGCGATGGCGACAAAAGCAGATATAACGGTAAAGGCGTTTTAAATGCCGTTGATAATGTAAACGAAGAAATTGCCGAAGAAATTTTAGATTTGGATGCTACGGACCAAGTCGGGATTGATAATCTTTTAATCGATTTGGATGGCACGCCGAACAAAAGCCGTCTCGGCGCGAATGCCATTCTCGGCGTT
>JALWEC010000562.1:587-1955 GCA_027036655.1 Melioribacteraceae bacterium | reverse complement strand
AGTCGCTTTGGCGATTGAACGGCTTTTCCGTTACCCGAAATGGATTAACGAAAAAAGCTGGGGAGTAAAGATTTTCGGCGTAATTCTCACATTTCATATTTGGGCGTTTTCTATGATTTTTTTCCGCGCGCAGTCCTATAAAATTGCGTTTGATATGATTCACCAGATTACTCACTTTTTCCACGCGGAAGTTTTTCCCCAGTTTGTAACCGGCTATCCGATGGTTGTTGCGATATTTTTAATCGGAATGATTACTCATTTTACGCCTGTAAAATGGGAGGAAAAGATGAAGTCGTTCCTCGGTTCGTCTCCGGTAATTGTTCAATCTTTGATACTCGCGATTGTAATTTTTATAGTTGTGCAATTCAAAACCTCAAATATTCAGCCCTTTATTTATTTCCAGTTTTAAGCTGAAATGCCGAGTAAGAACAGATTAAAATACCTCGCTTCACTGAGTAAAAAAAAACAGAGGAAGATTGAAGGAAAATTTATTGTTGAAGGCGTTCGCGCTCTTTACGAAGGATTGAACAGCGATTATGTTTGTGAGGAAGTTTTTATTGACGCCGAACATTTCGGGAAAGTAAATGACTTAATTGAACTTTCCGAAACTAAAGGAATTCCCGTTACATTTGTTTCCGGAGAGGAAATTAAAAAAATCGCCGATACCAAGTCTCCCCAGAGTGTTGCGGCGTTATTTCGGGTTAAATCAAATTCTAATCTTTCCGGAGGTAAATTTATTGTTGCTCTTGATGATGTTGCAGACCCGGGCAATTTGGGAACGATAATCCGCACTTGCGACTGGTTTGGAGTGGAAAATATTCTTATCAGCGCTAACTCCGTTGATTTGTTTAATCCCAAAGTTATTCGTTCTACAATGGGTAGTATTTTCCACATTAACTTTGAGATAGCTGACGACTTAAGTTCAAAGCTAGATGAAATAAAGTCAAAAGGATATAAAATTCTTGCAGCGGATATGTCGGGGAAAAGCGTGAAAGAGGCGAGGAAAATCGAGTCGAAAGTTGTGCTTGTCCTCGGCAGCGAAGCGTTTGGAGTTTCAACTGAAGTGAAAAAAACAGCGGACTATGCCGTGTCAATTCCAGGAATCGGAAAAGCCGAATCCCTTAATGTCGCCGTAGCGGGAGCGATTCTGATTTACGAGTTGTTCGGGGGAAAGTAAAAAACAGTAGTCCGCCAAGGCGGGGCGAACAGTAAACAGTGGTCAGTAAGGCTTGTTGTCAATATTTACTACTGTTAGTAGCCATTGTTTTCCATCCTTATAGCGGAGAGTGAAAATATAGAATTTTATATTTTCAAAATTGCAAGAAAATGAAAATATGATTTTGTTTGGGTTATTGTTTTCGCGTTCAA
>JALWEC010000562.1:0-577 GCA_027036655.1 Melioribacteraceae bacterium | reverse complement strand
TTTGTTTTTTGCTTTAACCTGTTTATTGTTCATAATATTATCGGTACATGTTTTTTTTCAACATTGGCAAATAATTTTTTCAAATATTAAAATTAATGATAATAAATTTGGTTTGCATAATAATTTCTCCGCTTAATAATCTGATATTATTATTGTTTAAGATTAAGTACTCGTTTTGTTATAAAGAAATAACTAGTGAAAGTTACATCCTTTCTAATTTAGGTATAATTCAACCGGATGTTGGAAAAAGAAAACTATCTTTACTTTTCATTGTTCTTCCTTCTAACCAAAGCGGCAAAGTCTTTTATTCCTCGTTTTAATCCGGACAACTCATCTTCGTTGAAAACTTTGCTTTTAAGAACCGCCAAAGCGAAAAGGAAGAGAATCGCCGTTTTGGCGATTAGTCGGATGAAAAGGGAGTAATCATTTATCAGAAAGGAGAAGGTGAAAAATACCGCTCCAATGAAAATAATAACCGTAATTCGTTTTATTTCAAAAGGAATCGGGTAAACCTTTTTACCGAAATAGTAAGATAGGAGCATCATCACAAATATTGAAATCAGCATTGCGTAAGCTG
>JALWEC010000561.1 GCA_027036655.1 Melioribacteraceae bacterium | reverse complement strand
TTCGTATCCGAAAAAATAAGTTCGGAATCGGTCCCGAGTAAATATCCGCCGAGTTTTGCTACAAACTTCGGCACGGGAGGCGACCATGGACGAGAAAGGGTTTTCCGCAGAGTCTGCATAAATTCTTTGTTGGTAACCGGAGAAGGCGCAACTCCGTTATAAATCCCCATGCAGTCTCTTTCAAGCGCTTCAACGAATATTTTCGTCAAGTCATCTATATGAATCCAGCTGACCCATTGTTTTCCGTTTCCTATTGCTCCGCCGAGAAACAATTTTGTGAATTTCGTCATCTCGGGAAGCATTCCGCCGTTTCCCAAAACCTGCCCGATTCGAATAATCACTTTTCTTATGTTCGGTAAGCTTTGGTCAATGAAGCTTCTTTCCCAATATTCAACAACTTCGGATAAAAAAGTATTTCCGCGCGGACTGTATTCATCCGCGGCGTCATTTCCCGTATTCCCGTAATAACCGATTGCGCTTGCCTGCGCCCATATTTTAGGAGGATTTTTTAGGGATCGAACGGCTTTTGAAAGTGCGACAACCGCGTTTACACGGGATGAAATAATCTTGGCTCTGTTTTCTGCGGTAAAGACTTTATTTATCGATTCTCCGGCAAGATTTATAACGGCAAAGGAGTTTTCCAATTTGTTTTTCCATTCTTTTTCAACTTTATCTCCGTCCCAATGTACAAATTCTACGTCCTTTTCAACACGGGAATTTCCGCGGGTTAAAATAACCGGAAAGTAACCTTTAACGATAAGTTCCCTTGATAATGCCCGGCCGATAAAGCCGGTTCCTCCGGCAAGAATAATTTTTCTTTGCATCTTAATTCCGTGTAAATAGTTGTGAGGTAATGTAATAAAACTTTAAACAAAAAAAAACCGGCTTATGAGGGGGAGCCGGTTTTTTTTCATTCACAATAAGGAGTGCTATGAGGTCTCTATGGTATTGAGGAGTAAACCTTATTTTTGATAAATCAAATATAAAAATTTTTTCAAATTCTTCAAAGATATATTTCTTGTACTTAGATTATCGGTAAAAGTTTCCAAAAGTTTAATATTTTTTAGTAGAATTTTAATTTTTTTAGGAAAAACATGAATAAAATTTCTCCAAAGGTGTTGAAATGGGCGCGCGAAATTCAGGCATTAGCACAAACCGGACTTACATACGCGCCGAATCATTACGAAATAGAGCGCAATAAACGTCTTCTTGAAATCGCTTCCGAGATGCTTACGGAAAATTCCGAATTAGGAAAGGAAGAAGCGTTAAGCGTTTTTCTTCGACAGCAAGGTTATGCCACTCCGAAAGTAGATGTGCGGGCGGCGGTTATCAAAAATAATGAGATTCTTCTAGTTCGGGAAATTTCCGACGGAAAGTGGTCAATGCCGGGCGGCTGGGCGGACGTCGGCGACATGCCCTCCGAAGCGGCTGAACGCGAAGCAAAGGAGGAGAGCGGCTTTGACGTTAAAGCAAAAAAAGTAATCGGAGTTTTTGACGCCAACCGCAACGGGCGTCCCATGGTATTTTTTCATGCGGTAAAAATTGTTTATCTATGTGAAATTACCGGCGGAAAGCGCAGCGTAAGCGATGAAACCTCGGATGTTCAATTCTTCGGTTTCGACAATTTACCCGAACTTTCGCAAAACCGCACAAACAAAAAACATATTGACGAAATAATAAAGCATCTGCAGCATCCTGAAAGGTTGACTTATTTTGAATAAGAGCTGAATCGCAAAAAAGCGCGCTTAATAAAATATAGTATTTTTAGTCTTATTACTCATAACTCTTAGCGCATTACTAATACGAAATCCGTATTTTGAAAAACTTAAAATTAGGAATTATCATGTTTATTGACGAAGCAAAAATTTTTATAAAAGCCGGGGACGGCGGCAACGGCGCGATCGCGTTTAGAAGGGAAAAATTTGTCCCAAAAGGAGGACCTTCCGGCGGCAACGGAGGA
>JALWEC010000560.1 GCA_027036655.1 Melioribacteraceae bacterium | reverse complement strand
CCTCATGAATTTACACTTAACGGTGTTGCAGAGTTAGTAAATAAATTAATTATGTCGGAAGGATAAATATATGAAATTTGATAACGATTTATTTTTGAGAGCATGCAGAAAGGAAAAAACCGAGAGGACTCCGATTTGGATTATGCGTCAGGCGGGAAGATATTTGCCTGAGTACAGGGCAATCCGGGAAAAGTCGGATTTTAAGTCAATGGTTAAAACTCCGGAGCTTGCCTCCGAAGTAACCATTCAGCCGGTTGACATTATTGGTGTTGACGCTGCAATAATTTTTTCGGATATTCTGGTTATTCCCGAAGCGATGGGACTTGACTATCAAATGGTGGAAAGCGTGGGACCCCGTTTCGATAAAGTTATTAAAAATCATTCAGACATTGTTGCGCTTGACGTTGAACATATTGAGGAAAAACTGCAGTATGTTTTTGACGCCGTAAAACTAACCAAAGAAAAACTGAACAACCGCGTTCCGTTAATTGGTTTCAGCGGCTCTCCGTTTACTTTAATGACATATATGATTGAAGGAGGCGGATCGAAAAATTTTGTCAAGACTAAACAATTTATTCTTAACTACACGGACGAAGCGCATCTTTTACTTGATAAAATAACTGAAGCCGTAATTAAATATCTCTCGGCTAAAATAGAAGCGGGAATTGACGCTTTTCAAATTTTTGATTCGTGGGGCGGGGTTCTTTCAAAGCCGCATTATCTGGAGTTTTCTTTAAAGTACATTGAGAGGATTGTAAAAGAAGTGCGAAGAATAAACTCGGAACCGGGAATTGTTTTTTCGAAAGGAGTTCATCATTCGTTAAAAGAAATTGCGGATACGGGCGCGGATGTAATCAGTCTCGATTGGACGACACAGCTTTCCTGCGCCAAAGAAACAACCGGCGGAAGATGCGCGCTTCAGGGTAACCTTGACCCCGTTACGCTTTATGCGGACGATGAAGTTATTAAGCGTGAGGCAAAGAGAGTATTGGATAATTTCGGAAAAGGAAACGGGCACATATTTAATCTCGGGCATGGAATTCTTCCAAGCGTTGAGCCGGCAAAAGCAAAACTTTTAGTTGATTTTATAAAAGAAGAAAGCAGAAAATATCATGAATAATAAAATGAACAATCTGGATTTTGATTTAATTAAAAAATACGATCGTCCAGGTCCCCGCTACACAAGCTATCCTACGGCGCCTCACTTTTCGGAGAATTTTGATAAGGATAAATTTTTCGCCGAAATTGAATCGGCAAATAAGCGTACGCACTCGAACGATTTATCGCTATATTTTCATCTCCCTTACTGCGATACGCTTTGCTACTTCTGCGGCTGTAATATGATTGTAAGCAATAACAGAAGCCGTATCGGGACTTATGTGGATTATATCGAGAAGGAAGTCGGATTGCTAAAAAAATATATTTCTCCTAAGCGGAAAGTAAGTCAGCTGCATTGGGGCGGTGGGACGCCGACGCATCTTAAACCTGACGAAATACGCGAACTGGGAGAAGTGATTCACCGTAACTTTGATTTTCGAGACGACGCCGAAGTCAGTTGCGAAATTGATCCGCGCGGAATGACTGAAGAACATGTTATTGCTTTGAAGGAAAGCGGATTTAACCGTGTGAGTATGGGCGTTCAGGATTTTGACGAAAAAGTGCAAAAGGCGGTCAACCGGATTCAGCCCGAATCCATTACTCGACAAGTTGTTGATTGGGTAAGGAAGCATGATTTCGTAAGCGTAAATCTCGATTTAATGTACGGACTTCCATTCCAGAAAGTTGAAACTTTTGAAAAAACAATCGATAAGATAATCGATATTTCCCCGAACAGAATAGCGGTCTTTAACTATGCGCATGTACCTTGGCTTAAGAAGCACATGGAAATGATTAAGGTTGAAGACTTACCCGCTCCGGAAACTAAGTTAAAGCTATTTAAGTTATCGATAGACAAGTTCTCGGAAGCGGGATATGTGTTTATCGGTATGGACCATTTTGCAAAACCGGACGACGAACTTACAATTGCCCTCCGCGAAAAAAAACTTTACCGTAACTTTCAGGGCTATTCTACTCGAAGCGGAACAGACTTGCACGCTCTCGGCATTACGGGAATCAGTCAGTTCGGGCGGGTTTATTCTCAGAATGTTAAAACGGAAAAGGAGTACTACAAATTATTGGACGATGAAACGCTTCCTCTTTTCAAAGGTTATTATTTGAACGACGACGATGTTATTCGCCGCGAAGTTATTATGAGAATCATGTGCGACTTTGAACTCGATTTTACGAAGATTGAGAAACAGTTTAACATTGATTTTGAAGAATACTTTAGATGGGGATTGAACAATCTTAAAGAAATGATTGACGACGGACTTGTTGAGATTAAGAATAAAAAATTAGTCGTAAACAACACCGGAAGATTGTTAATTAGAAATGTCGCGATGAATTTCGACGGTTTTATAGAGCGCAAAGAAGATAATACGAGATATTCGAGAACTGTTTAATGGCGGGTAGGAACGCAGTCATATTGATGAACCTCGGAGGACCAGGGAAGGTTGAAGAGATTGAACCTTTTCTTTTTAATCTTTTTTGCGACCCTGATATTTTCCATATCCCTATCGGTCAAAAACTCTTTGCGGGAATTATTTCAAAACTAAGAAGCGGCAAAGTCGCAAAGCAGTACGAATCAATAGGCGGAGGTTCCCCGATTGCGGAACTTACCGAAAAACAAAGAGTCGCTCTCGCTGAAGAGCTGAAAGATTACGACGTTGACGTTTACACTGCAATGCGGTATTGGCATCCTCTGACGAAAAATATCGCGGCTGAAGTCGAGAAGGGAAATTATGAAAAGATAATTCTTCTCCCGCTTTATCCTCATTACTCGATTGTAACCGTTGGGTCTTCGGTTAACGAATGGTTCAGACATTACAAAGGGAAAAAGGAAAAGGTCAAGATAGTTAAATCATATTTTGATAATCCGGAATATCATCATGCGGTTTCCGCAAAGATTGATGAAACGATTCTTAAGTTTCCTCGGAATGAAAGAGAAAGTCTGTTTATTCTTTTCAGCGCACACTCAACTCCGCAGTCCGTTATCAATAAAGGAGATCCCTATCAAAAAGAGATTATCGCCAGCGTTGATAGTATTATGAAGCTGAGAGGAAATTCCAATTGTTATGGAATAAGTTACCAGAGCAAAGTCGGACCGGTTAAGTGGTTGAAACCTTCTACCGAAGATTTCATAAAAAAGCTTGGGGAAGAAGGAATTAAATCACTGCTTGTTGTGCCTATTAGTTTTGTGTCCGATCATCTTGAAACTTTATTCGAGTTGGGAATTGAGTATAGGAACACCGCGCTGCAATCAGGAATTAAAAATTACGAGGTGATGAACGCATTAAACGATTCACCTCAATTTATCGAAGCCCTAAAAAATATCGTGGTAAAAGAATTATGAAAAACATTGTTGTCATCGGAGGAGGAATATCCGGATTAACAAAAGCGTATTGGTTGAGTAAATCCGGAAATAAAGTTACACTTCTTGAAGCGCGGGATGTTGTCGGCGGAAGCATGCGCACGATTAGGAAATCGGGTTACCTTATTGATTTAGGTCCCAACAGCGGATTGGAAACAACTCCTTACATCGGCAGAATGGTGGAAGAGTTAGGATTGAAGGATGATTTTATTTACGCCAACGAAGAAGGAAATATCCGTTACATTTTAAAAAACAATGAACTTCTTCCTCTTCCTACGGGAGGGAAAGCGTTTTTGAAATCAAAATTATTTTCTGCAAAAGCAAAAATAAGACTGTTGGGAGAACCGTTTGTCGGGAAGTCTGAAGACGGCTATTATCAGAGTATTGCAGAGTTTGTGCGACGCCGGTTGGGAAGCGAATTTTTGGATTACGCAATAGACCCTTTTGTGTCGGGAGTTTACGCCGGCGACCCTTCCAAGTTGAGCGTAAAATCGGCTTTCCCGAAACTCTACAGACTCGAAGAAGTTTACGGCGGATTGATTAAGGGGATGATAAAAGGGGCTAAGGAGAGAAAGCGGCGCGCGGAAGAATCGAAACAGAGCGCGAAGATGTTTTCGTTTGCTAACGGAATGCAGTCCTTTCCGGAAGCGATTGCACACTATCTCGGAAATAATGTAATTACCGGCGCTGCGGTCAGCGAAGTGGTTAAGAAGGGAGAGGAGTATTCCGTTAAGTATGCAAAAGAGGGGAGAGAATTTGAGATTAATGCCGATGAAGTAATTTCGGCAGTTCCGGCTTATGTAGCCGCCGGCATTTTTCGTAAAACGGATAAAAAGTTAAGCGAACATCTCAATTCCGTTTATTATCCGTCGGTGATGGTTCTTTTCCTTGGTTACGACAAATCGAAAATTAAAAGACCTTTGGATGGATTCGGTTTCTTGATCCCCGGATTGGAGAAGAAGAAATTTCTCGGAGCAATTTGGAGTTCCGTGATTTTCCCTAACCGCGCGCCGGAAGGTAAGGCGGGATTTACATTGTTTGTCGGAGGTTCAAAAAAACAAGATTACGATTGGGATAATCCCGATAAAATAGTAACTGAAGTTTTACCCGAGTTTGAGAAAATTATGAATATTTCAGGCGCTCCGGAGCTTATTCATTATAGTGTTTGGAAGAAAGCAATTCCGCAATACAATCTCGGTTATATCGAGCATGAGAAATATTTTGAAAAATTTGAAAATGAAAACAAAGGAATTTATTTAACGGCTAATTACCGTAAAGGGATTTCGGTCGGGGATTGCGTAAAGAACAATTCGCCCGAATAAATCAGTAGTAAGTTTTACATGTTCTTTTACAATTTAAAGTAAAGAGTAAAATTAATGTTAAGATTTGAAACCCGGATAATTGTGATGAGTAAAATCTGATTTTAAGATTTTCCGTGAAAATCGTTATCATCCGTGTTCTATTGAATAATGATAAGAAAATATATTTAATTAATAAAGAGAGGTTGACATGTTTCCTAATACAAGATTAAGAAGATTACGCTACAATCCGATAGTCCGTGACATGGTGCGCGAAACACATCTGCGCAAGTCGGATTTAATTTATCCTTTATTTGTAATGCCGGGGAAAGGTCGGAAGCACGAAGTTAAATCGATGCCCGGAGTTTATCAGATGTCGATTGACGTACTGGTTGAAGAGTGTAAAGAGCTTGTTGAGATCGGCGTTCCCGCGATTATATTATTCGGAATTCCCGAACACAAAGACGAACTCGGTTCCGAGGCATACGATCCGGAAGGAATTGTTCAGCGCGCCGTCAGAGCGGTTAAAGCGGCTGTCGGACAAAACTTGCTTGTCATTACCGACGTTTGCATGTGCGAATACACATCTCACGGACATTGCGGAATAATCATCGACGGGGAAATTGCCAACGACGAAACGATTTCCTATTTGGCAAAGGAAGCGATTACACACGCCGAAGCGGGCGCGGATATTATCGCTCCTTCCGACATGATGGATGGACGCGTTGCCGCAATCCGTAAAGGGCTTGATTATAAAGGGTTTACAAATATCCCGATTATGTCCTATTCGGTTAAGTACGCTTCCGGTTATTACGGACCTTTCAGAGACGCGGCTGAATCGGCGCCGAGTTTCGGAGACAGACGCTCGCATCAAATGGATATTGCCAACGGCGACGAGGCAATGCGCGAAGCTCTTTCCGATATTGAAGAAGGCGCGGATATGATAATGGTAAAACCAGCCGGTCCTTATCTTGACATCATCAGAAGAGTAAAGGAAAAATATAATATTCCTCTTGCGGCTTATCAGGTAAGCGGCGAGTATTCCATGATTAAAGCAGCCGGACAGCTTGGCTGGATTGACGAAGAGCGCGTTATGCTTGAATCGTTAATCGCAATCAAACGAGCCGGAGCGGATATGATATTGACATATTTTGCCAAAGATGTAGCCAAATATTTGGATAAAAACAGTTGATTTATGTTTGGTTTTAAAAATAAATGACACTATATTTGATAGTATCAAATGATACTATCAAGTAGAATAATATGAAAC
>JALWEC010000559.1 GCA_027036655.1 Melioribacteraceae bacterium | reverse complement strand
GCTCCGAAACAGGTTTTAATAGCTTTTTTCGCTTCCGGCCTCGGCGGATCAATCATCCCGACAAATCCGACAAATACGGTCCCGCTTTGAGCGTCGTCAAGGGAGGCGTTGTTATCCAATTTTTTATACGATAACGCCAACACGCGCATTGCTTTATCACTTTTTTTGTAAGCGATACTTGAAATAAATTCTTTTTCGTTTTTGTCAAAATCCTGTTCGACTCCGTTTTTAAGTATTCTGTTTGAGTTTTTTATTATTATCTCAAACGCTCCCTTAGTGCAAGCGTATTTCTCTCCGTCAATAATATGAACAGTAGTCATCTGTTTTGTTTCCGAGGTAAACGGAATCTCCCCTATGCGGGGAAAGTCTTTCCGCATTTTTTCAACGTCCAATCCCGCTTTTAAAGCCGCCACGAGAAAAGCCGCTTCGGTCGGATCTCCGATTACTTCCGACTTGTTCTCTTTTCGCTCAATTACCGCATCGTTGCAGAGAGCACCTATCTGCAGCAGTCTGGTTAAGTTAACGTGAGAGGCGGGGTCAATTCGCAGGTTGTTTGTTCTGAAAAATCCGTTCGGGTCGTATCCGCTTCCGGTAACCGAATAATTCAAATCGTTAGTATAAATTTCCCGAATTGTCATTTCGTCCTGAGTGAGCGTGCCTGTTTTATCCGAACAGATAATGTTAACCGAGCCGAGCGTTTCCACAGCCGGAAGTTTTCTTATCAGAGCTTTCCGTTTAACCATTCTTCTGACGCCCAAGGCGATACTGATTGTTACAACGGCGGGAAGAGCTTCGGGAATTACCGCAACTGCGATTGCGACGCCCCAGATGAACATATCGACAAAAGATTGCTTTTCAATTATCAGTCCGAGTAAACTCATTACAAAAGCGAGCGCAAGACTAATTACGCCGATTCGTTTCCCGAGCTGGTCTAAATTCTGCTGCAGCGGAGTTCTGCGCGATTCGGTTGACTGCAAAAGACTCGCAATTTTTCCGAATTCGGTTTTCATACCCGTTGCGGTTACAAGCGCTTTTGCTCTTCCGTAAACAACCGAAGTCCCGAGATAAACCATATTCTTTCTATCGGCAACGGATGCTTTTTCATCCACCGGTTCAGCGCTTTTCTCAATTGATGTGGATTCGCCCGTTAAAGGTGATTCGTTAACTTTCAGATTATTTGTCTCTATAATTCTTGCGTCGGCGGGGACTGTGTTTCCGACGCTGAGAAGAATAATATCTCCCGGAACCAATTGAGAAGATTCAACAACCGTTTCTTTTCCGTCTCTTAAAACGGTAGCGTGCGGCGCCGCCATTTTTTTCAGGGATTCAATAGCCTGCTCGGCTTTATATTCCTGGAAAAAACCTAAAATTCCCGCAAGAACAACAATCACGATTATCGCGGTTGCTTCAACGGTTTGCCCTACCGACATTGAGATGACAGCTGAAATAATAAGAATTACAATCAGGAGATTGGTGAATTGTGATATTAACAGTTTTAAAGGAGATTCTTTCTTTTTAGATGTGATCAGGTTTTCGCCGAATTCCTCAAGCCTCTTTTCCGCCTCGTTTTTTGTCAGTCCGCTTACGCCGGATTTGAGCCGATGAAAAGCTTCATCAACTGTAACTGCATAAGGGGATGATATATTTATCCTTTTTTTTTCCGTCATAGACAAACAGAGGAATCACACTAATAAATTAACAATATTAAAAGGAAAGTTCAAACAAATAGTTGTGAGCCGAATCACAACTTTGGCAAAAAGTCAAACTTAGTTGAAAATATATTTTTCAAGAACTCCGTCATTCAAATCAAGCAATCTTAGATTGATTTAATTTTAGTTCTGTTTTTATTGCTTTTCTTAATAAATGTAACTTCTTATAATTCGGTATTCTTCTTAACCTTGTCTCGGTTTCTATCAACGCCATCGCTATCCACCTTACCAGCATATCCGGCGTTTTCCAATGTTTTATTTTGCTTAGATATTGAGCTAATTTCGAGTTTACATTTTCTATCGAATTCGTTGTCGTTAAAGCTCTGCCGAACTCAACTGCAAGTCCCAACCTATGTATTGTTAAGGTCTGTTCCAAGCCTTCCCGCAGCGAATTGGCTGCCGAGTGATTTGTTTGGCTAAGCTCATTGATTATCTCGGTTAGTCTGGTTTTTGCCATTTCGTAACTCGGTTCTCTATATGCCGACTGAAGTCTTTGCCGGTAATATTCAGCATCGTACTTACCTAAGTAACTTACCACATTTTCTCTCTTATGCCATTGGCATCTTTGAATAACGCAGTATTTTCCAAAGGTTTCTTTTACTGCCTTAGTTAATCCTTTTGCTCCGTCTAAGACACATAAGAGTCCTTCTTGATAGTGAAAGTTTCTCTCCAGTAAATTGCGCAACAATCCTTTTACGGCTCTGGAGTTCTCCGTTGTTGATTCTACAAAGCCCAAGACCAGCTTATCTCCGCCGGTGGTTATCCCTAAAGCTATGATTATTTGTTCTTTTGATAAATACTTCCCGTCTATCAGTAAAGCTGTAAAATCATACTTCCCGAGATCTCTTTTTTCATAGGATTCAAGTTCTTTTGAGCTTTCCTCGATAAACTTCCGGCTTATCGTAGATTGACTTAACCCAAAACTCTCGGCTATGGTTTTACTGAGTTGTCCGTAGTCTTTTTGGCTTAGTCCCAACAGTATGCTTTTTATCATTTTCTGTGATGGAGCTTCTTGCTCTTTGAGTTCTTGGTAAATAGGCGCGTTTACGGCTTTTTGGGAAGTGCTGTCAAAAACCCGGGGAATCTCTACTGGGAGTTTTTCATCACCGATTTTTATGCTTCCCGGATTATATCCCCAGCGACTGTACTGACCGTTGTGAGGTTTTTCTCTGCTGTATTTTTCTCCGCACATATTTGTTACGTCTTCTTGCATTAAGTTATTAGCTATTATTCTTGACATTGCCGCAACATCTTGGAAAATATCTAATTGCTCTGATAAGTCTAACTGCTTAAACCATTCAAGATTTTTGTTCCTATTTTTACTATCTTTCATAAGAGACTCCTTTAGTTTTTTTTCTTTTTGTATAATCTAAAATTACTAATTTATTCGGAGTCTCTTTTTTTTTATTTCAACTAAGAATGAATATACGCCCATAAAAAAACAGAGGATTAAGATGTATCAATTAAGTTTTGCAGATATAGAAGTAAGTGCCAATAGAAAAACAAGCCGTATAGCCAAAAAGCTTGAAAAAATTAATGAGATAGTAAACTCGGAAGAAATCTTAAGCATAGTCAAAGTAGTTGACCGAACGGATAAACACAAAGAAGGAGCGCTCCATAAGGATTTATTGGTAAAAGTAAAGATGCAGTTTTTACAGTACTTATTATCAGACCCGGAGTTAGAATATCAAGTCAACGATATTGTAATGCGGGAAAAGTGTTAAATATAAACATTATAGTAATAAATAAAAAAAGCCGAGCAAAACCCGGCTTATTTATCGTAGAATTTAAATTCTCTTACTTATTAGTGAATGTACCGAAGTATTTCATGAACTGAACTCTTTGCAGCAGTGACGGATTATCCACTTTTCCATAGCTTAATTTACCGCGAAAATCGTCAAGGGAATTGTACCCTTTCTTGTTCATCCAATCTTCAAGCTCTTTCAGCATAACGCCGATTTGTTCCGGACCGTTTTTATAAAGCGTAGAAGCCACTTGCACGGCTTTTGCTCCGGCAAGAACTTGTTTGATAACGCCCGCTCCGTCGTGAACTCCGGTTGAAGCGGCTAAATCACAATCGACTCTGTCGGACATCATTGCAATCCATCTGAGCGACATATAAATATCTCTCGGACCGCTTAAAACATAGGTCGGAGTAACTTTTTCGGCATTAATATCAAAATCGGGCGCAAAGAATTTGTTAAAGAGAACTAATCCGCTCAAACCGGTTTCGGACAATTTTTTAATCATCATTCCAAGATTTGAGAAGTAATGACTCATCTTCAGCGTAACCGGAACGTCAACCTCTTTAAGAAGTTTGTTGACAACATCGAAGTAAAGTTTTTCATTCTCATCGCAAGTTCTCCTCATATCGGAAGGAAGTAAAAACATATTCAATTCAATTGCGTCAACGCCTACCTCTACCATTTTCTTGGCAAAGTAAACCCATTCGTGGTCGGACATTGCATTAATGCTTCCGATAACCGGAATTTGAGTTTGACGTTTGCACTCGAGAATTAAATCGAGATAATCATCAACATTTTGCTGTTTTACTCTGGAATCGAAGTAATCGAACAATCCTTCGTCGTATCCTTCTTTAACCGCCTGACTAACCACATGCTCGGCTTCCATTGTAATTTCTTCTTCAAAAATAGAGCGCAATACCACGGCTGCAGCGCCGTTTTCCTCTAAGTTTTTTATGCTTTCGATATTATCCGTTAAAGTTGAACTCGAAGCAATAACCGGGTTCTTTAACGAAAGACCTAAATATTTAGTTGTTAGATCAGCCATCTTAATTTTCCTTATTTAATATAAACTTTTCGATTCCTTTGGTAGCGCGGAAACCGTCTGCAATTGCGCTGATAGCGTCTGCGCGGTTGTTGGCAATGTCGCCGCCGGCAAATAACCATTCAACGCCTGTTTGCTGAGATTCGTTAACTACGATTCTTCCGCGTTTTATCTCAATCTGAGATTTAATTTTTTCAGAAATAAACGAGTAGTCGGCTTCCTGTCCGATAGCTCCGATTACCGCCGTTGTTTCAATAATATGCTCGTCGCCTTCGATTATCTTAGGTCTCGGGCGTCCGCCTTTGGGATCGGGCACCATTTCGGCGTTTGCATATTTAATGGCAACAACTCTGCCGTTTTCGTTTGTGATAAGTTCAAGCGGAATTGCCTGCGGTTTAATATGAACGCCTTCGTCCTCGGCGCCTTCGATTTCTTCCCAGTCGGCAGGCATATCCTGCACTCTTCTTCTGTAAAGGATCGTTACATCCGCTCCGAGACGACGGGATACTCTCGCGGCGTCAATTGCAACATTACCGCCGCCGATAACAACAACCTTATCGCCGATTTCAACATGCTTATCGCTGTTAATCTCGCGCAGGAAGTTAACCGCCTGTATCGAGCCTTCGGCTTCTTCGTTTGTCAAACCTATTGAATACGGTTTTTCAAAACCAATTCCGATAAACACCGCTTCATGTTTCTGATGAAGTTCTTCAAGCGTAACGTCTTTGCCGACCATTGTGTTGTAATGTATCTTAACGCCGATGCTTTCCATATATTCGATTTGTTTATCGATGCTGTCGAGCGGGAGACGATATTTAGGAATACCGTACATAATCATACCGCCGGCGTGAGCTTTCGATTCATAAATATCGACGTTAAATCCGCGCATCGCCAAATAATACGCCGCTGTTAATCCCGAAGGACCGGCTCCGATAATTCCCACACTGTGTCCGTTAGGCGGAAGAATTGTAGGATTAACTATTTCCTTAACCATTTCTTCGTTTGCGGCTCTTTCCGTGGCATAGCGTTTCAACCAGCGGATTGCAACAGGCTCGCCGCGTTTGCTGATTGCGCAAATCTCTTCGCAACGGCGGGTACAAACTTTACCGCAAGTTTCGCCGAGCGGGTTATTATCGTAAATAATGCGGATTGCATCTTCATCGTTTCCGAGAGCGATAGCGTTAATATATTCCGGAATATGCATGTGAACGGGACAGTTATCGGTACAAATACCGCAACCGATACACCGTTCGGCTTCTTTTCTTGCTTCTTCCTCGGAGTAGCCGAGAACAACTTCGGCGAAGGATTTAACTCTTTCGGTTCCTTCCAATTCGCGCATCGGAATGCGGGCATATTCCAGTAGCGAGTGTTCTGAATCGGAGACAAAGGATTTTTTCTCCTTCCCGTCAGGATTATCAACACCAGGAGTCCACAAAAACGAATCAGCATCTTCCGTAACATAAATATAATCGGTAGTTAAACTTAACGAGCCGGTAGGACAAACCTCCACGCAAAGAGCGCACCAGCAGCAACGTCCGTTATCTACGCGC
>JALWEC010000558.1 GCA_027036655.1 Melioribacteraceae bacterium | reverse complement strand
CATGCACACTAATATACACACACACACACACACACACACAGACACACACAATATGTAGTAGTCAAAGGCTGACCCCAAAACTAAATGTTTTCTTATTATTAGTCACTCAGAGGAGCTGGAATACCCTCAGTTTTTCTAGAGGTATGGATTGTGTGATACTGCAGTTTGTTAACTAAGATTTGCTGCATGTAATATTATGTTTTGTTTGAAATTGTTTCACAACCTGTATCATACACTGCATATTCTGTTAATAAGTTGATGGTATATTTCTTCCACACTATGTCACTATTGTTTTATGCAGGTCATATTTCACCATGGTTTATGTGTGTATGCCACCATTATATATATATATATATATATATAGAGTATATGTGTGCTGTTGCATTCTCTCTTGTATAGGATGGCACTAATGTTTTTTTGTTACAGTAACACAATATGTTTTCTTTACTTTGTTATTATAGTTGATCGTCTTCAAAAAGCATGAAAATATAAATGAACTTTGTTTTTGTGCATGAGATTTATAATTTGTAATTTATAATTGTAATCACTTTACAACTTTCAAAAATCCCGATTTAATAAATTCTCTTTTTTCATCATAGATTGAAATTTTATAGTAACCTTCATCCTTAAATTTCAGTTTAAAGAAAGCGTAATCCCACGAAGGGAGAATCGCATATTCCTTTTCGTCAATTTGCTCCCAATCTTTCGTGTAGGGATTTTGCTTATAAATATCAGCGTAAATTTTGTTAGTGTTAAGCGAATCGGGATGCTTGATGTAAACGCAAACAGAATCGGGAGGTCGCGAAATCTGCTTAATTTTCAACGGTCTGAAGGGCATGCCGCTAATCACCCATTCGCTGAAAGTAAGTTTAACCCTTTTGTAATAAGGCGCGCTTTTTTGTGTTTCCGGTTTAAAAGGCGCCGCCTTTACTCTGATTGTCAGCTTTCCCCTTGCCAACTCGCGATTAGATTTATCCGTAACATAAATTTGATATTCCCCCGGCTCTTTGAACTTCTGACGATAAACGAACCAGTTTCTGTAATCAGGCATCATCACCGATTTGGAATCCCATGCTTCGTATTTATCCCCTTTCTTTTTATCTATGTAAAGATAAAGCATCTTACTTTTCGGCGGATTATCTTTTGCATCAAAAAGGATAAAAATAGATTTTCCCTTTGACGGAATAAGCCAATTATTTCTTGCGTTTATTGCTTTCCCGTCCGTAGTAAAACTTTGGGCAAAGTAAATTTCCTGCGCTTTCACAGAAAATGAAAGAAAAACCGTTAATAAGAATATCGCAAATTTAAGTTTTTTCATTTTAAACCTATTTTTTCCAAAAACTCCTTGAAAAGATAATCAAAATAGTAAAAAGCTCAAGTCTTCCAACCAACATTAATGCAGATAAAACCCATTTCCCTGCAATTGAAACATGCGAAAAATTAAAACTGGGTCCCACGGTTCCGATTCCCGGTCCGACATTTCCGAGCGAAGTTGCAACAGCGCCTATCGAGCTGGCAAAATCCAATCCGAGCAGCGACATTACGAGCGTTCCGAATAAAAATATTGCAACATACCAGAAAGCAAAAGCAATTATATTCGACATAATTTCGTAACTGACAATATGCCCGTTAAAACGAACAAGGAGCACTGCGCGGGGATGAAGCAGCCGTTTAAGTTCCAGAGAGCTGTTTTTCATCAAGATTCTGTGCCGTACCATTTTTATTCCCCCGCCTGTTGAGCCGGCGCATCCCCCCGCAAAAAGAAGGATGAAGAAAAGGATTTGATAAAACGGACCCCACGATTCGTAATCTGATGTTACATAGCCGGTAGTAGTTACGGTCGAGACAGTTTGAAATAAGGAATCGCGGAAAGATTTTTCCAAACCGCCGTGATGCTGCGAAAACAAGTCTATAGCGATAACGAGAGAAACGCCGAAAATTACGAGCGCGTAAAATTTCAGCTCGTCATCCCTTTTCAATCGTCCGAATTTCCCGTGTATCCAAAAATAATGAAGCGTAAAATTCATTCCGGCAAGAAACATGAAAACAATTATCACATATTGTATAAAAGGCGAAGTAAAGTAGGCGATACTTGCCTGCTTGGTGGAATAACCTCCCGTAGCCATTGTCGTAAACGAATGATTGATTGCGTCAAAAAATGTCATTCCCCCGAGCATCAGCAGAAGTGTTTCAGCCAAAGTGAGCGCCGCGTAAATTCCCCAAAGTCTTTTTGCCGTTTCCCTTACGCGGGGGTGAATTTTATCTTTAGTCGGTCCGGGAACCTCCGCAACAAAAAGCTGCATTCCTCCTATGCCGAGTATCGGTAAAATTGCCAGCGAAAGAACGATAATTCCCATTCCCCCGAACCACTGCGTTAAACTGCGCCAGAATAACAATCCGTGCGGCATCGCTTCAATATCGTTTAAGATTGACGCGCCCGTTGTGGTAAAACCCGACATCGTTTCGAAAAACGCATCCGTGTATGAAGGGATTGAACCATGGACTACAAAAGGAAGCGCGCCGAACAAAGACATCACAATCCAGCCGATTCCGACAATGATAAAACTTTCCCTTTTCTTAACTTCAAATTTATCTTCGTGCGTCAACAAAAAAAGAACTATCCCTACGGCTATTATTCCCGAGCCTGTAAATAAAAGCGCATTCCAATCGTTATCGCCATAATATAACGAAAACGGTATGCCGAGAAGCATACCGAGTCCGTCCAAAATCAGTAAAAAGGAAATTACTTTAAGTACAGCTTTAATATTTATCATTCTATTTAAATAATTTTTCCAACTTCGGGATTGCATCAGGAAGAGCAAAAACCACGACTTTGTCGCCGGCTTGCAGCTTGGAAGATCCGACTGTAATAAATCCTTCTTCACCTCTAACCGCTCCGCCTATGATTGCGTTTCTCGGAATTTTCAAATTACGGATTTCATCTTTTGTGATATAAGCTTTCTCCTGAACATTATATTCAAAAACTTCAGCGTCAATACCGAAAATATTTATCGTGGAAACAAGATTGGCTTTCCTTACAAATCTTGAAATTGTGTTAGCCGCAATCAGCTTTTTGTTGATAAGAGAATCCAATCCGATAGTGTGCGTAAGAGGTATGTAATCAACATTATCAACCTGAGCGATTGTCTTTTTGGCTCCGAGATGTTTTGCCATCAAACAAGTAATGATGTTGGTTTCCGCGTCCTCGGTTACCGCAATGAAACCATCCATATCTACAATTCCCTCCTGCGCCAGCAAATCGATATTTCGTCCGTCGCCTTGAATTACAAGCGTATTTTTCAGATAGTCGGCAAGCTCGATTGTCCTCTCGGGATTGGATTCAATCAGCTTGACATTTATTTCGTTCTCAAGATTTTTAGCGACTTTTCTCCCGATTCTGCCGCCGCCGAGTATCATAATATTCTCGAGCTTGGTGTTTTCCTTTCCGGTTATCTTCAGGATTTCGGGAATCCCTTTTGAGGTTGTCAGAACAAAAATTTGATCGCCTTCTATTACGCTGTCGTTCCCAACGGGAATAAGCGTCCGCATCAGTCTTTTAATCGCTACAATGCGAAATTCGTGAGAAGCATACTCGGTGCCGATTTCTATCATGGTTTTCCGGTTAATCGGAGCGTTTTTATCAATTCTGATTCCGAGCAGAGTAAGTTTTCCCTTCTCAAATTCAACAATATCGCTTGCCGCAGCGCGCCTGATTAAGCCGGTTATTTCGTTGGCTACAATCTCTTCCGGATAAATAAGATAATCAATTCCCAATTCGTGTAGAAAGGGAAGATTTTCATCGGAAATGTATTCCGCATGACTTACGCGCGCGATAGTTTTTTTTGCGCCGAGTTTTTTCGCCAGAATCGAGGCGGTAACATTTACCGATTCGCTTGAAGTTACCGCCAGCATTAAATCGGTTTGGTCAATGTGAGCTTCCTTCAAAGCGCTAATCGATGTGGCGGACGACTGTAGCGAAAGAACGTCCGTAGTCGAATCAATTTCTTCGATTTTTGCGGGATTAATATCGAGCATTGTAATATCGTGGTTATCGAGTGAAAGTTCTTTTGCGAGGTGCAATCCTACTTCGCCTGCGCCGGCGATTATGATTTTCATTAATTTCTCCGTTTATAAATAATATTTAGTCAATATTAACTTTCTAATTTACTTATATTTTTTACGGCTTTCAATTCAAAAGGAAAATTTTAATAAATTCAATTTTCACATTAAAAATTTCTTGCATAGTTTTTTTTATTATTGTAATTTTAGCACTTCAAATTATTGACGTTAACACGTTGTTTACATTTTGAAATGCTGGCGTAGCTCAGTTGGTAGAGCAGCTGATTTGTAATCAGCCGGTCGGCGGTTCAAGTCCGTCCGCCAGCTCCTCGTAAAAAACCTCGCAGATTAAATTTTGCGAGGTTTTTTTTTTGCAATTCGGCAATAAACCGGTAAATGCTTCATTCTTGACTTAACGCCCCTTTTTCTTTATTTTAGTTTACAGAAGGCTTTGCATAACCCCGAATATGTCATTCTGCTCATCCGCTAAGGCAGAGCTGGAGAAGAATCTCAAATTAGGTGATAATACCTAACTTAGATATACTTCGAGCGACTTTTATCTTCGCCCCCAACAAAAATCAGTTGGGATAAGCTTGGATAACTCAATATGACAATTTTAGGTTTTACAAATGTCTCTGTTATTCATCGAACAAAAGTTACATATTTACTTGTCCAATGAATATTCGACTATTTTTTTTGTCTCCGGATTTTATCACAAATTTAGCTCGGGAAAATGTACGGTTTTTGTCAAATATCGCCTTATTGCGACTTAATTCTTTTTCTGTACTTAATATTTTCATTAACGTTTTACGTTTACGAGAAAGCAATAATTGTGCTTTTGTTCACATTAAAAAATTTTCGTTTTTTCTAAGTTAAATTTATTTTTTTCAAAACTTAAGGGGTAGCTATGAGACGAATTACTTTTTTAATATTATTTTTCTTATCATCTATTTTATCATTCGCTCAATCTCCCGCCAGGTCATTTTGGATTACCGACAATGGCGTTTTTGCTATTGTTTCGGACGGAAGTAACTATTACATTGGCGGAGACTTCAACTATGTTGGTCCGAATACGGCAAACCTTGCAATAATTTCAACTACTTCAACGGAACCCAATTTATCTTTCCCGAATGTAAACGGCGATATTTATTGTATGATCTCAGACGGGAACGGAGGCGTTTATATTGGCGGCGATTTTACAAAAGTGGGCGATTCAACACGATATAATCTCGCTCACATTACTTCAACCTATACTGTCGATGAATGGCAACCCAATCCTGATAATTTTGTCAATACGCTTACTCTTGATAACGGAAAATTGTATGTCGGAGGAGGTTTTTACAGAATAGCAGGTATTAATCAGACGTACAAAAATCTTGCCAGATTTGATGTTTCCGATGGCACTCTCGATTCCGCTTGGCAGCCACAACCAAATTATCAGGTAAGAGCAATTATTGTTAATGGTTCCGATATTTATCTCGGCGGAGATTTTACTTCATTATCTTCCGAATCGATAGAGCGTTTGGCAAAGGTAAATAATACGGACGGTAGCGCGGACGCTTCTTGGGCACCGAATCCGAATGCTTCGGTTTATACGCTTGTAACCGATGGGACTTATCTTTATTGCGGAGGGGGCTTTACCCAAATTAGCTCACTTTCAATAAAAAATTTGGCGCGAGTCGAATTATCCGACGGAAGCACAGACTCGACTTGGAAACCGGAACCGAATGACATCGTGAATTCGATTTTTTATGATTCGCCTTATCTTTATATAGGGGGACAGTTTACTTCGATATGCAATGAAGCTCGTTCTTATGTGGCAAAGCTAAATACCTCGTGTAGTTTAAGCTCTTGGTCTGCAACGGTAAATAACGCCGTTAAAATGATTACGGTTGCCAATGGTTTCGTTTACATTGGCGGACAATTTAAAACGGTAAATTCTACTATGAGATACGGTTTGGCAAGATTGGGAACTTCAAATGGAAATCT
>JALWEC010000557.1 GCA_027036655.1 Melioribacteraceae bacterium | reverse complement strand
AAACGACGCGTATCCATCCTCGACGTCAACGAGACTCCCCTCTGGATAAAGAAATCTGCTGCCGCTAATACCGTAATCAGCTGCAACTCCAATTTCCAGTTTCTCATCAGGATGATAATATATCTGTCCGGAAAAAACTTCGCCGGCTTTTGTAATTTTATATTTTTGAGACGAACCTCTCAACTCAATGGAATGTGTTTCGCCGCGCCATTCAAAAGTTCTAACTGTCAATAAATTAACGTCGCTTGCTTCAATTCTTTCCTGCGAGTTTGTTCCGTGAACGCTTGCACCTATTGTTATTCCGCCGGAGAATTGATAAGCAAGCCCTAAATCTCCTTCAACATTACGGTAAACTGTTTCTCCAAATGTGTAAACGTCCTTCAGCCCGTTTAGAATTTGATAACGCACTCCGCCACCGGCATAAAGATTTTTGTATATTCGCAAACTGTGCGAAAGACGGAACATCGGACCTTTGTATGTTGTATTTCCCGTCGTAGTGTCGGTAAAGAAAAATCCTTCGCCCGCATAAGGATTAAATTTTAAATTCCTATAATTTTTAAAGCGTATCTGATAATCGTACAAAGCCTCGCCGAGAAAAGTGCCGGAAACTCCAAGCGGTTTTAGATCAAGGAAATGAACTCCGTAATTAT
This sequence comes from Melioribacteraceae bacterium, assembly GCA_027036655.1. Lineage (GTDB taxonomy): Bacteria > Bacteroidota > Ignavibacteria > Ignavibacteriales > Melioribacteraceae > WGAL01. Next base: position 5,409 of record JALWEC010000557.1, on the reverse strand, counting down.
TAATTCTCTCCGCCGTGTATTTTCTCCGGTATGTTCCGTAAGACGAATTTTGCAAAGGGGTTATTTCCAGTCTTGCATTTTTTTGGCTTTCGGCGAGCCACGCCGTATTTCCGCCGAGCGTATAAGGATCGAACGACTCGTCTAAATCACGGATAGAAAAGCTCAGTCCTCCCATAGCAGCAGTTCTGCTTTTTTGAGCAAAGAGAGTGAGCGAAAAAAAGAGTAAAACAATCAGTAGTATTTTTGAATCAATCTTCATTTTTATTTACAACCTTATTGATAACCGGGTGTCGGATGATTAATAACATGCCAGTCGAGAGTTCCGTCGTTTGTATCAACGCCTTTGTCCCTTCTCTCCATTGATTTTCCGCTATACTTGGGCGCGCTCTGCACCCAGCCGCGGTCAACTCTGTCGTCAAGAGTTAATCTATGCGTTCCGCTCGACTGATACTCAACGCCATCGAGAATCGTACTAATATCAATACCGTCTTCCCAAACCGAATCGCGTCCATCGGTAACAATAACGACGTCCGAAGTTAAACTAATCATAAAATCGACTGTCCTGTCAAGACGAATATTGTAGAGGTTGGGAACATCGGGATTGTCGAAATCATTGAATGAAAGCTGATTAACAAACTCCCAATCGGCGTGACTTAAATCGATGCTTGTCGGCATTGTTTGAGTGTGATCAACGGCATCCTGCGCCAAAACTTTAAATGTATGAGGTTCAAAAGGATAATTCTTTTCGCCGGGATGCCCGGGAAACTTAAAGATATAAGTAACTCCGTCAATATCTCCGTCGTTTCCTACGTCCGCACCGGGCCCCATTCCTCCGTTTTGCCCTGAAACGCGAGCCACAATCATTCCATCCAAATATTTAACGGAATCGCTGCTATTGTATAGCTCTATATATTGGTCATAAAAGAAAAAGATATTATTTACCGGACCGCAAGAATAAATTTCGTTAATTGCAATTCCCGTGGATGAAATCGGCTTTGTTACAAGAGTATCAATAAAAGTTTTTCCGGAAATTATTTCCACATCTTTAATTCCGGCAATCAACAAAATCGAATTGTCGTAAGGATGGTGAGCGCGAGCAGCTATTTGGTAAATTGAGGATGGAATATTTCTCAGCGTAAGATTACCAAATTCGTCCGTCTTTCTGTTCATTGTTCCATATTCCGACGTAAGAATTATATCGGCATTAGTAACCGGGATCGTGTAAATTTGCGTTGTGTCGGTTCCGATAGAATCCCGTGCGACAAAAAGATTTACTTCAGCTTCGCCATCCACCTGCGTAGGAGGCGTTTTTTCGCACGATACGAAAACCGTAAAGCCCAGTAAAATCAATATGAGAAATTTTATTTTCATAATTATCTCCAAACCTTATCCAAAAGCATACTGAATTCCATCCCATAAAAAATGTCAGGATTTCTTGAGACTTCAATTGTCGATTGTGACGAAACATTATAATAGCGATAAAGAGCCGGATCGTCAAGGAAATTATTTACGTAAAATGATATCTCCGCTCCCTTGAAAAGGGATTTGGAAATCACAAAGTTAAAAAGCCATTTATTGGGACGTGAAATAATAGAAGCATCATAGTCCCTTATTTCACGTTCTTTATCCGTTAGTCTTTTGTAATCTACAGGCACCAAATCATAGTTCTGATACCTCTCTCTGAAAAGCTGTTCGGCTCTTAACGTAATCCACATTCCCAAATCCTTATTTGTGTAGCGGGCATAATAATTAATTTGAATCTTATCGCTCCATCTCCCGCTCTTGGGATATTGCCAGCCGATTACAGTATCGACGGCGACTCCCGGGACATGGTAGTTCGGATACTGCCCGAGGCTAGTATCGGGATAAACGCTGTAAACATAACCAGCTCCGGGATTATTCTGAAAACTGTAGCTTCCGACAACGCTAAAACTCATGTTGAGCGGTTTTATTTTAGCGGTGCGCATTTTAAATTCAACTCCCCGGCTGAAAGATTTGCCGATATTAGCGTACTTGTAATAATAATCGACATAGTAAACCTTGTTCTCACCGTTAACATTTGCCTCTGTAAAATAAGGAATTTGCACACTCGAAGGCTGGTTAGCCCTTTCCCGATAGTAGAACGAGAGAGTCATTCCTACAACCTTCAAAAACTTCTTGTCAAAGGAAATTTCGTACTGATTGTTCTGGTATCCTTTTAAATCGGGAACTCTTCTGTTGAATCTGAAATAATGCACTACGCTATCGGCGGGACTTCTCCAGCGCATAACATCTTCCGGAGGATAAATCATACTCATCGGTGGAGACTTTGAGGCACGTCCTGCGCTTAACCTTATTTGGGCGCTTCTGCCGAGATACAGTATCAAACTTAGTCTCGGATTAAAAAAACTTCCTTGATGTGATTGAACAAAATCCCCGCTGCCGAAAAGATTGGAAAAATTAATTCCGTACGGACGATAAACTTCATACCGGAAACCGTAGAGTAGAGAGAAATCAACAAGAAACTTCCCCGTAACTTTATCTTCCGCGTAAAAGCTTAAAGAAGTTTCACCGGGTATGTCGTCGTACGAATAGGAACGCTTTCCGGACTGCGAGCCGTAATAATTGAATACCGAATCAATAATAATTCCCGCTCCGGTGTTTCCGTCGTATTGTACGCTGCCTCCAACTAAAACCTTATGAATATAATCGCCCGTATAAAAAACATAATTCCAATCGAGGTTTCCGCCAGCTGTCCATTCTTCCCCTTTATTTTCAAGCGTTCCGATATATGCGGCAACCGTGTCATTATCGGGTGTTATTAAATATTCGGAACGAAGATGTGATTTTTTGGAATTTATCTTGTGTAACTTAACATAAGCTGTGTAATCCAAAGTGGAAACAAGATCGGAAAGATTCAGTTTTCCCCAGCTGTTCAATCCGAGAGAAAATCCGCGGTTGTAATTTTTTGTTCTCGATAAATCATTCATCGGCTCTTCTTCATCGTAAATTGCTTGTCCGGATAGTTTTATATTCGATTCCAGATTGCCATTCCACAAAAGCTGCGAAAGCACCATCTGCCCGGTGTAGCGCGTATATTCGTCGCCGGATAATCTTAAATCCCTTTCGCTTCGCGCAACGTTTAGATTATAACTCAATGATTTTTTCTTTTCGGCAAACGCAAATCCCCCGCCGAAATTAGCTTCGCTCGTTGTCGGATTGTTTTTAACCTTTAATCTGTTGGGCTTGGCGCCAATTTTGGTTTTTACTTCAATAATACCGTTTGTAAAATCGCCGTAACGAACGGAGGGAAGTCCGGTTATGACGGTAATGGATTTAACGTTATCCGCGGGAATCGTTCGCAAATCAACTCCGCGATTAAGCGTGCCAGTCCCGAACTTGGCACCTGTTAACGCTTCAAACTGAAGATTGGCATTGTTCGATTCGGGCATTCCATCAATGATAACTTTAGTCCCGAACGCCGAAAGGTTATCGGCTTGATCTCCTCGAACAGCCACTTGATTGGTTTTGTTCAAACCGGGATTGGCGCTCTGCGATACGCCAGGGACCAAATCGAGAACGTCCCCGATATTTGTTGCCTGATAATGTTCAATCTCCGCGCCTGATATTTCGGTTTTAGTCTCAACGTCTTTAGGAATAAGATCGCTTTTTGCCGTAACAGTTATACCGCCGATGTTAAATGACTTGGGGTATAGTTTAAAATCAATACGGATATTTTTCGAAACCGGAACGTCAACGGTTTTTGATTTAGGACGATAACCGATAAAAGTAACTTTTATCTTATATTTTCCGGTTGGAATGTTACTGAGATGATATTTCCCGAAAGGGTCTGTCGCCGTTCCGAATCCGGTACCAATGACGATAACATTAGCTCCGGGGAGCGGGTTGTTGTTTTCATCTGTTACCGTGCCTGTTATTCCGCCGTTTTGTGCTAAAATTGTTTCACCAAACAACGGGAAAACGAATAATAAAATAAGAGCAAAAATAAAATTAATTCGAGCCATAAAAGAGTACTTTAATTTTAATATTTGTGAATGAATCTATATGCAAAGATAGATAATCAGACTAATATATCAAAATAAAAACATCAGGGATCAGCAATTAGTTATGGGGTATAAGTGATGAAATTTAAGTCGAGGCGGAGTTACGGAGAAATTCATTGTCGTTAATTATAGGGAATGAAATTTTGAAGAACTTTGTGCCGCTGGAAATTTTAATTTAGAATTGAATAATCATGCATTTAGTTTACATGCAAAATTGCATGATCGAATTGTCGAATTAATGGATGATTGAACGTCAGAAATTCGGTAAGGCGGAAAGAATTGTAAATTGTTTGGAAGTTTAGTCCGCCACGGCGGATTAAGGGTTTAGTTGAACTTTCTTCAATATTATCCGCTAAGTTGATAATTCGTCTTTTGAAATGTAAACAATTGAAAATAGGTGCATAGGTTCAAAGGTATTATTTGAATGTTTTTCGTTTCTTAATTAAGGAATTGAGTAAAGTAAATTGTAATCCGCCTAAGGCGGAGTGAATAGTCAATGGTTCTTTTTCATTGAACGAATTAATCCGCTTAATAATTTTTGGACTGTTATCAATCTTCTTTCAAAATTTTCTTTTGCGAAATTTGTAATATAATTCAATCGAAATGACAATTCAATTTGAGTATCAATCTCGCTTAATGAACCATTCGCAATATTTAAGAAATGTAGTTTGTCCGGTTTTGTTGTTCGTGTTAAGCCTTCCTGCCCTGTGTAATATCACTTTAGAACAAGCCCAAGTTATCATCATTTGGGGATCTGTTTCTTAAATATCTATGTCCATAAGTTGTTTTGAGATATTTTTCCCTTTTGATAGCGGAATCTTTGTCAAAGCAAACTTCGTAATAAATTAAAATTAATGGTCTCCGATATTTTGTTGAGTGAACCTGCCCTTTTGCATGCTCATTCATTCTTTTATCTAAATTAGACGTGAAGCCAATGTAAAACTTTTTATCCTTAAGACTTTTTAATACAAAAGTATAATACATTTTCATTTTAATAACATTTATTACACAGGGCTGGCAATATTTGAGGGGACAGACACCGCTGCACTTCTTAATTGGGATTTCAAACCAAATTCCTCTTCACGTGGGAAGTCTTTTGTTAATTCATAAAGCTCTACAACCATTTCCATTGCTTCGCTCCACAAATCCAGATTTTTATGAGGTCTAAAATTTTTCAACTATTTGCCCTTTACAAATGACAATTTACTCCGCCTTAGGCGGATCACCATTCACCATTAACTAATTCACATTCCATAATAAATCCCAAAGTAAAACTCATCTACTTTGGAATCGACAAAACTTCCTTCAGATAGTTCTCGAGAAGTGAAAAAGTTATTGTATCTTAGGCGGACAAACAAATCGTGGA
>JALWEC010000556.1 GCA_027036655.1 Melioribacteraceae bacterium | reverse complement strand
TTATAAGGTGAAATATTTTATGTGATAATTGTATTTATATATTGCTGTCGGTGGACAATTTTGACACCGTACTTGATTTTTAACATAACAATGACAAAACAAAATTGTTTGTTATTTTTTTCGTCTCACGTTTCACGTCTTTCGTTTCACGCCCTGCGTTTTTCGTTTTTGTAAAGTTTTCTAATAATTATTTTTCAATAATATCTGCGAATAACATCCGCTTATTTTCAGAAAGACACAATCAGCTTTGTTTTAATTTGCGCAAAACTCTGCGGCTGTTCGTTTTCACCTTTGGACAGGAAAAGATAATTCCCTTCCACTCCGAGAGCGAATGTTTGAGAGATTTTATAAATTGCTTCCGTCATAATTTTAGCATTTCCCAGATATTCCGGATTAACATCAGTCGTAGCGTCAAATGTTTCCAATTTGTTCTTAAGAGTTTTCTCGATAAATGCATCCGACACTACCGGAGCGACAACCTGCAAACCGCCGCCGATTCCGGCATTGACTTCCAATGCGCCTGCATCTATCAGATTGTAGAGGACAAAAAGATTCAGTCCGGCACGCACCCAAGGGACGGTATAAGTATCTGAAAAGAGTGTGTCGATATCAACAGGATACGGAGGAACGTTGAGCGTACTCTGCAGATTGCCGTAATGGACATTGTACTCCTTGTAAGTAATGTCGGCGTCTATTCCGAAAATCAGTTTGTTCTTTGCGAATCTTAACTGCAATCCCGCGTTGAAAGGATTGGAGACTTCGTCGCGAGTAAGAAAAGAAGGCGTTCCGTCGTCGAGAGCAAAATTCTGCTCGACTGAGGGAATTGTGTAATTGTCAATCCCGATGCTCGGACTAATCGAAAATGTTTGTCCGAAAACATAAGAAGAAAAGAAAACTATAGAAATCAGAAATTTTTTCATTTTATTATTCCTTATTATCAACGACTAAGTTAAATTATTATTATGAAACATAATAAATTATATGATAAATTGGAATATCACTACCGGGCGTTTGACAGAAGCAAAATTTCGCCTGACCCGCTTGAGGTTTTGCACCGTTATTCCAATCCGGAGGATGTTGAAATTATCGGACTTCTCTCTTCGATTTTTGCTTATGGAAATGTAAATTTGATTTTACGAATCTTAGATAACTTGGGAACGCTTGTCGGGAAACATCCTTACGATTTTGTGAAAAATTTTGATTACGGGAAGGATAATAAATTATTTAGAGGAATCCGCTACAGATTTTACACGGAGAGCGATATTGCCAATTTGTTCCGGTTACTTAACCGCGCAGTAACAGAATTCGAAACTCTTGAGAATTTATTTATGAACGGTTTTAATCAGAATGATGAAAATGTGAAAGCCGGAATTGATAAATTTTCAGAATGGTTTATTGCAAATTGCGCGAAACTGAAATGTTACACGAACGGAATCAGATCTATGTTCACGATGCCGGAGAAAGGAAGCGCCGCAAAAAGATTTAATCTCTTTCTTCGCTGGATGGTTAGGGCGGACGAACTCGATTTCGGGCTGTGGAAAAATGTAAAAAAATCTCAGCTTGTCATCCCCGTTGACGTTCACATCGCAAGGATTTCCAAACAGCTCGGTTTAACTTCACGGAAAAATGTAACTTGGAATATGGCTGAGGAGATAACGACCAATCTTAAGAAGTTTGATTCATCCGATCCCGTAAAATATGATTTCGCGCTTTGCCATATCGGGATGCGAAAGCTGGAGTTTTAGTCTGAAGTTTTTTTTATTTGCTGAAAACAAAACCCAATAAATACTTCAAATGATTATATGAGACTTTTGCAAAATCTAAATTTATCCCAAAATTGTCATTAGAATTTTTTCTAATCTAAAATTTTTAAGAAAAAGACTATTTTTTGTAACGTAGATTGCTTGCAATCTGCGAAAAAACAGCATAATGATAAATTGCATCCACAGTCCGCCTTAGGCGGACTGTGC
>JALWEC010000555.1 GCA_027036655.1 Melioribacteraceae bacterium | reverse complement strand
GAAATCGGTTTCCCGATGCCGCCTTCGGATAACGGGGCGGGGGGCGACGACCTTTACGACTTTTACATTATCGATCTCGGCTCTTGCTGTTACGGCTACACAACGCCGGAGGTCTCTCTCGGGAACGACAAATACACATCTTTCGTAACTTTGGATAACGATTACGGGAGCGGATTTTACACGCACGGAATCGATGCGGCTAAAGTAACCGCGGCTCACGAGTTTAATCACGGAGTTCAAATCGGCAACTACATTTACAGAACTTCCGATTCCTATTATTACGAACTGACTTCAACGGCGATGGAGGATTTTGTTTTCGATTACGTCAACGATTACATCGCTTATATGGGGGAATATTTTCGTCATCCCGAATATTCTTTCCCCAAAAACAGCGGTTACGATTTGGCAATCTGGGATATTTTTGTCAGAGATGTTTTAGGTTATTCCGCAATTGTGGATACTTGGAAAGAGATGCCGAATCACTATGCGGTGCAAGCTGTTGACTTTGTTTTTAATCAAAACGGAAGTTCATTAAAGAGAGGTTTAAACGAATTCGGCGAGTGGGTTTTCTTTACCGGTTTCAGAGCAAAGCCGAACCGTTATTTTAAGGATGCCGCAAAATATCCGCTTCTTTCGATTTACGGATGGAGCGGCGACCCGTTATTTTCGGAGCAAACCGTAACGCTCGAGCCTGTTTCAAATCTCTACAGAAATGAGATAGTCGGCGGCGATACTTTGATTACGCTTATTACAAACGGCGACGTTAACGGCGCGCTGACTTCGAGCTACAGAACGATTGACGCAAACTACCGGCTCTATCAATCTCAATCCGAAGGAATAGAAATTACGCCCGATTTATCTTACGATTTAACAAGCGATTTGCTTGAGGAGCTTTCCGTCCTTCATTTCTTAAATAATGATTTGGCGGGCGCAACCGCGAGCTTGGAAACTACTTCCACCGTTTATCCGCAGCCCTTTAGATACGGCGATAATTCGTATCTCTATTTCCCTTTAAGCAAAGGGGCGTCGGAAACGGCAAGCTTGAAAATATACTCGCTTTCGGGAAGATTGTTATTTGCTAAGGAGTACAGAGTAAATTCCGGCACAAGCGCCCTCGGCTGGGATGCGACAGATTTATCGGGCAATAAATTAGGAACGGGAATTTATATTTACGTAACGGAAAAAAACGGAAATATATTACGTGGAAAATTTGCCGTAATTAATTAATTTAACCGAACGGATTTTTTGAAACTAACATAAGAAGATTTTGCATAACCCAATAATATGTCATTCTGAGTCCCGACTTAGTTGAGGATTCAGAATGATAATTTTAGTTTTGGTTAAGGTCTCGATTAGTTTAACAAAGCTGTAAATACATTACAACGGAACGGATGAATAATTTTTCAATCGAGTTAAATAACGTAACAAAATATTTCGGGCGATTGCTCGTTTTTAAGAATATTAACTATTCTTTCGATTCCGGCAAGGTTTACGGAATTACGGGAAGAAACGGTTCGGGAAAATCGACTGTGTCGAGGATAATCTGCGGAATTAATTCGGCTTCAAAAGGGAAAATCAAATATTCAAAAAACGGAACCGAAGTTGCGCGCGAGGCTGTTTATTCTCTTGTTGGTTTTGTCGCGCCTTACCTTGTTCTTTACGGCGAATTTACGGCGCTTGAAAATCTGAGTTACTTCGCGGAGATAAGGGGAACGGAATTTGACGAAGAGCGCGCTAAGTTTTGGCTGAACGAATTCGAGCTTTACAAAAGAAGAAACGATTTGCTGAAAGGGTTTTCATCGGGAATGCAGCAACGGATGAAGTTTATTTTCGCTTTAATTCACAACCCCGATTTTTTCATTCTCGACGAACCGACTTCAAATCTTGACGTTGCGGGAAAAGATAAAGTTTATGAAATCATTGAAAAAACGGCTCGGGATAAGCTGATAATCGTCGCGTCCAATGAGGAGAGC
>JALWEC010000554.1 GCA_027036655.1 Melioribacteraceae bacterium | reverse complement strand
GAGCAAAGATATAAAGGTTTATTCCAATCGCGGCGCAAGCGGAATTGACGGAATAATTTCAACGGCGGGAGGAATTGCGACAAAATCAAAAGAGCCGACATTCCTTCTTATCGGAGATGTTTCTTTTCTGTATGATATTTCCGCTCTCGGAACGCTTTCCCGAAAGGGAATTGATCTAACCGTAATTTTGCTTAATAATAACGGAGGCGGAATTTTTACGATGCTTCCGGTTTATAACGAGAAAAAATATTTTAACAAGTATTTCAAAACGCCGACCAATTCCGATTTCCGTAAATTAACCGAAGCGTTCGGTTGCGGATATTTTAATGTGGAAAATATTCCGGATTTAAAATTAAAGCTTGCTCAATCGTTAAAAAAAGGAGGCGTAAATGTTTTGGAATTAAAAACCGACGCCTATTACTCAAAGAATTGCCGCGAAAAATATTACTCAAAAGTTTCTGAAATCTTAAATGATTAAAGAAGTAAAGCTGAAAATCGAAAACTCAAAGTTTAATGTAATTATAGATGAAAATAAAAAAGGAAAAATTCCACTTCTTTTTCTGCATGGATTTACAGGCTCGGCGGCGGACTGGACTTTTCTTTTTGAAGCGATTACTCCTGATGTTTTTCCAATTGCGCTTGATTTACCCGGACACGGAAAATCTCTGAACCTTGAAGATAAATTTTATAATCTTGAGAATTTTGACCTCGTCATTAATGCGATAGCCGAAAATTTTAATTTTAATCAATTTATTCTTGCCGGTTATTCAATGGGCGGGAGAGCCGCGTACCGTTACGCGGTTAACTTTCCCGAAAAATTATTAGGATTGATAATTGAAAGCGCAACGCCCGGATTAGCCGAAAAAGAATTTAAGGAAGAAAGATTTAAGGCGGACAAAGAACTTGCCGAAAAAATAAGTCAAAACGGAATAGAATGGTTTGTTGATTTTTGGTTTTCACAATCGATATTTAGCAGTATGAAAAATTTACCGGAAAAAGAAGTTGAAAGCGTAAAGCAAAAGAGATTGGAAAATAATCCCGCGGAATTGGCTAAAGCTCTGCTTGGCGGAAGTCAGGGAAAGGTTGAGCATGTTTGGAATAAATTATACAAAATCAATTTCCCTCTTCTTCTGATTGATGGGGAAGAAGATAAAAAATACAGATTTCTTGATACGCTTGTTCTGAAGGAAGTTTCTGCCGGAAGAAGAGTTACGGTAAAAGGGGCGGGGCATAATATCCACTTAGAAAAACCTGAAGAATTTATTATTTTAGTTAATCGGTTTATAGAGAAAGAAATTAAAGGAAATGAAAATGAGTGAATGGAAAACGGCTAAAGAATATTCCGATATCACATATAAAAAAATGGGTGGAATTGCCCGCATAGCGTTTAATCGTCCCGAAGTAAGAAACGCGTTCCGTCCCGATACGGTTCTGCAACTTCATGAAGCGCTGCGGGACGCGCATGAAGATCCGGAAATCGGAGTAATTTTACTTACCGGCGAAGGTCCGGCAAAGGATGGCAAATATGCTTTTTGTTCCGGCGGCGATCAGAAAGTGCGCGGGGACAAAGGTTACGTTGGAACCGACGGCGTACCGCGGCTGAATATTTTGGACGTGCAGAAGTTAATTCGCAGTATGCCGAAGCCCGTTATTGCGCTTGTCGCCGGTTACGCAATCGGCGGCGGACACGTTCTTCACGTCGTTTGCGATTTAACCATTGCCGCCGACAATGCGGTGTTCGGTCAGACCGGACCGAAGGTCGGAAGCTTTGACGGAGGATTCGGCGCGAGTTATTTGGCGAGAATTGTTGGGCAGAAAAAGGCGCGCGAAATTTGGTATCTTTGCCGTCAGTATAACGCGGATGAAGCTTTGGAAATGGGTTTGGTAAATAAGGTTGTTCCCGTTGACGAACTTGAAGCCGAAGGAATTAAATGGGCAAATGAAATTTTACAGCACAGTCCTTTGTCGATTCG
>JALWEC010000553.1 GCA_027036655.1 Melioribacteraceae bacterium | reverse complement strand
AGCTGTTATTGCAGTTCATGCTCATCTGAAAAAATAGAGCCGAACAATTAACAGATTTTAGAAACTGAAAGGGACCTTTGCAAAACCTAAAATTGTCATATTGAGTTCGCCAAGTTTACCCCGACCGTTTTTCGTCGGGGGCGAAGGTGGGAGCCGTCCGAAATATCTCTAAATTCGGTACTATTACCGGTTTTGAGATTCTTCTCCCCGACTTTGTCGGGACTCAGAATGACAAATTTCGGGGTTATGCAAAGCTTTCTGAAATTTATTTTACAATACAATAAGAGGTCTTTTTGATGAAAAGAATGATTTTTTTGTTGGCGATTTTTTTTGCCGCACAAATAAACGCACAAGTCGTTACTACTCTTCCGGAGTATCCGACTCAATATGATTCGATTGTAATTACTTTCGATGCAACGCAGGGCGACGGCGGTTTAGCCGGCTATACCGGCGATGTTTACGCGCATACCGGCGTAATTACAAATTTAAGTACAAGCGATACCGATTGGCGTTATGTAATCGGAGATTGGGGAAACGATTCCAATCAGCCGAAACTTACAAGGATAGGAACGGACCTTTACCAACTCGTAATCGGCTATCCGAGAACTTTTTACAACGTTTCAAACCCGAGCGAGGAAATATTGAAACTCGCATTTGTTTTTCGCAGCGCAGGCGCCAGCGGTCCGACCGGACGAGACGTAGGCGGAGCCGATATTCTTGTCGATTTGTATCCCGCGGGTTTAACCATTGTTTTTAACGATCCGCAGATAAACACATCCTACGGCGACCCGCTCCGTTCCCCGATATTTTTAAATCAAGACGAAGGTTTGCCAATCGAAGTTTCAGTAGCGGAAATTGGAGTTACGCTCTCGGTTATGAAACTATACGTAAACGGTGTAGAGCAAACCGAAACCGGACAAAACCTTTTGGATTTTGTTTACTTTGCTTCAAGCTATCTGACCGGACTAAACGAAGTGAAAGTTAAAGCATGGGATAATCTTGGCGATGTGGATTCAAGCTCATTTTATGTAATGACTAATCCCGTGCCGGATAATGTACCGCCGCCGCCCGGCACAAAACCGGGAATTAATTACGGAAGCGATCCCACGCAGGTTACTTTTGAGCTTTACGCGCCGCACAAGGAGTTTGTTTATTTAATAGGCGATTTTGCGGGAACCGATTGGAAAGTAGGAGCCGAATATATTATGCACCGCTACGAGCCGACATCCGACTCCACACTTTTCTGGATTACGCTTGACAACGTTTCGCCCGGCGAAGAATATTCTTTTCAATATTATGTGGACGGAAAAATCAGAACAGCCGACCCATACGCTTCCGAAGTTTTGGATGGCTGGAACGACCAATATATTTCGTCCCAAACATACCCTAACTTAAAACCATATCCCGAAGGAAAAACATCGGAGTATGTTTCCGAGTTTCAAACCGGACAAACTCCATTCCCTTGGAATGACGGAAATTATCAGCGTCCGGATAAATCAAAACTTATTATTTACGAATTGCTTATCAGAGATTTTATCGCCGAGCATTCCTTTCAGGCGTTAAAGGATACGCTAAATTACCTTGCTAATCTCGGAGTTAATGCAATCGAGCTTATGCCTGTTAATGAATTTGACGGTAATATCAGTTGGGGCTACAATCCCGCTTTTTATTTTGCGGTTGATAAATATTACGGCCCCGCCGAAAAATTAAAGGAATTTGTCGAAGCTTGTCATGAAAAAGATATTGCCGTAATTCTCGATGTGGTTTGGAATCATTCCTTCGGGCAATCTCCTTTTGTAAGATTATACGCCGATGGAAATTACGGACCGCCGAGCGCGGATAATCCGTGGATGAATCAGCAATCTCCTCATCCCTTCGGAGTCGGCTGGGACTGGAACCACGAAAGTCCCGACACGCGCTATGTGCTAGACAGAGCTAACAAATATTGGATGCAAGAATTCCATGTTGACGGTTAT
>JALWEC010000552.1 GCA_027036655.1 Melioribacteraceae bacterium | reverse complement strand
TGTGAAAGAGAAAATTACAGAGAAGTTTATTCAACCGGAAAAGGCTGAAGATCATCCTAAGTGGAATCCGGAAGATGAGTTTAAGGATAAGGAAGAAGTTCTCGATGGAATTCCGCCTGAAAAAACAAACGACCCTCTTGCGGAAAAGTATCGTCCGAAAACCTCCTCGAGCGAATTCCGGGAACCGGCTTTATTGGACGAAATTGATTATGGTGATTCATCTTATAAGACGGTTACTCAATCTTTTTACAGCCGAGATTTAATTAAGAAACTGAAGAATCCCGCGACTTTAAAAGAGGCAATTTTACTTGCTGAAATTATCGGTAAACCGAAAGCGTTACGAAGAAATGGCTAAAAAGTTTGTTATTAAAAAGTCGGGAGGTTTGCGGGAAAAATATTCGCAGATTTCTCCCGAGCGGTTTTCAATTAATTATGAAAAAGAACTTAATCCTTCTCAATATGAAGCTGTAACTTCGCTTGAAGGCTCGTATCTTGTTATTGCGGGAGCGGGCACGGGAAAGACTCGCACGCTTGTTTTCCGCGTGGCGCGATTGGTGGAAATGGGAGTAAATCCCGCGTCGATATTATTGTTGACGTTTACGCGTAAAGCCGCCCGCGAAATGATGAATCGCGCTTCAATAATTCTTGATTCCCGTTGCGAAAAAATTAACGGCGGAACGTTTCATTCGTTCGCAAACTTAACTCTTAGAAAATACGGAAGGTACGTCGGCGTTAATTCCAACTTTACAATTCTTGACCAGGGCGACAGCGAAGATGTGGTTAATCTGATTCGCACTCAATTGAATTTGGGAAAGGTAAAAAAACGTTTTCCCAATAAAGCAACTCTTGTTAAAATATATTCTCTTTCCCGCAACACGGTAAAAAGCGTCGAAGAGATAGTTGAGGTTGAATATCCCCATTTTCTTCCTTTTCTTGAACAAGTAAAAGGGATTTTCTCGGTCTTCGAAAAATATAAAAGAGAAAATCAGCTCCTTGATTACGACGATTTGCTGATAATGCTTAACCGTTTTCTGAAAACGGATTCACCCGCTGTTGACCATTTCCTTTCTCAAATTGATTTTGTTATGGTTGACGAATACCAGGACACAAATCACATTCAGGCGGAAATTGTAAAGAATCTGGCGCGAAGAAAAAATAACGTAATGGTAGTAGGGGATGATGCGCAATCGATTTATTCCTTTAGAGGGGCGGATTTCATGAATATCATGGAATTCCCAAAACTATTCCCGAATACAAAAATCATCAAGTTAGAAGAGAATTACCGGAGCAACCAGGGCATTCTCGATTTTGCAAATCATATAATCCGGCAATCGTCAAACAAGTTCGAGAAAAATCTTTATTCCCGGAAAGTATCGGATGAACTCCCCGCAATAGTTTCGGCAAAGAATGAAAATATGCAGTCGAGATTTATTGTAGATAAAATACTTGAGCTTAGGGAAGAGGGAGTTCCACTTGAGGAGATTGCTGTCCTTTTCCGTTCTTCATATTTTTCTTTTGATTTGGAAGTTGAGCTTACAAAAGCAAATATTCCTTTTGTGAAATTCGGCGGGATGAAGTTAATAGAAAGCGCACACATAAAGGACTTGCTGGCGTTCATGAGGATTTCGGTAAATCCGAAAGATTTGGTTAGTTGGTACAGAGTTCTGCTTCTGCATGAAGGAATCGGTCCAAAAAAAGCGCAGCTTTTCCTTAACGCGTTATCGCAGATGGAAATAAATTTTGACGCGGACATCGTAAAATACGACGACAAACAGTTCGGCAAGTTTGGGACGCTGATTGAGATTTTACACGATTTGTATCGGGATAAAAAAACTCCCGCCGAAATAGCCGAGATTGCTTTCAGTTATTATGAACCTTTATTCAAAAATAAATACAACGATTACAATAAACGAAGAAAAGATATTGATATGTTTATTAATATCGCTTCAAATTATCGCTCTATCGATTCTTTTTTGTC
>JALWEC010000551.1 GCA_027036655.1 Melioribacteraceae bacterium | reverse complement strand
AAAAAAGTCCGCCGAAGCGGACTTTATTTGTAGAAACATCTATTTTATTAAAGGCTATTAGAACTTAATAATTTCGCCTTTCTTTTTAGCGTATTCGTAAACCAAAGCGCTTGCTACAAAGATTGAGGAGTAAGTACCAACCATAACGCCTATAAAGAGCGTAAAGGCAAATCCTCTTAATACTTCGCCGCCGAATACCAGCAATACCGCGGTTACAAACCAGGTTGTAAGGGAAGTAATAATCGTACGGGGCAGCGTTTGGTTAATTGCGTTGTTGATATTTTCCTTAATCGGCAGAGTTTTATGCAGCTTAATGTTTTCGCGAACCCTGTCAAAAACAACCACTGTATCGTTGATTGAATAACCGACAAGAGTAAGGAACGCTGCGACCACGTTAATCGAAATATCGAGATTGAGGAAATTCGTTAGTCCGTGCAGCAGCGAGAAAAGTCCCAGCGTAATGATAACGTCGTGGAACAACGCCGTAACGGCACCAACCGCAAAGATGAACTTGAACCGGAACCCGAGATAAACAAGAATGACAATCAAAGCTAACACAATTGAAATAATTGCATCGGTCTTTAACTCTTTACCTATTTTTGGTCCTACGTGTTCTTCCTTCAGAACCTTGAAGTGGTTATCTGCAAAGGAATGTTTAATGTTCTCTTTAATCCAGTCCGAAATTCCTACACGTACAACAATATCTTTAGTAATATTATTTTCGGCAAGGTTTGAAGTCTGGAAACCTTCCTTAAATAATTCATTCGATATTTGTGTTGCAAGTTTGTTGTTTGCAAACTCGATAGTGATCGAATTTGATGTAGAATCAACAATCTGAAATTTTACATTAGGATGTAATTTTTTAATCGTATTAGTAATGGCATTAACTACTTTCGGGAAAATGTTTTGAGGAATAGCCTGTAGTTCGGTTCTTACCAAAACGCCCGTTTCACCTCCGAAAGTTTTAACCTCAACTTTCCCAAGCCCGATATTACTGATGTCGTCACGAACTTTTCCGATATCAACGGGTTTTTCAAATCCCAATGCAATTTCACTTCCGCCTTTAAAATCGATTCCGTATGATAATCCGCGAATAAACAGACTTATCAAACCGAGCACGATTAAAGTACCGGAAATAGCGTAAGCAATCTTCCTATTTCCTAAAAAATCGTAATGTGCATTTTTAAATATTCGCATTTATCTATTTTCTCCTTAAAACTTTTATCCCAAGTTAATTTTATGCCCTTTAGTAACCATCCAATCAAAAATGAATCTCGATACTACCAACGCCGCGAACAAACTGGAAACAATACCAATCATAAGCGTCAAAGCAAAACCCTGAACAGGCCCGCTGCCGAACTGGTAAAGAATAATTCCGGTAAAGAACGTTGTGAGGTTAGAGTCAAAAATTGCGGAATATGAATTTTCAAAACCGGCGGTAACAGCGGCTTTTAATGTTTTTCCGGTCGCCATTTCTTCGCGGATACGCTCGTAAATAAGCACATTCGCATCAACCGCCATACCAATCGTCAGAATAATACCTGCAATACCGGGTAATGTTAATGTAGCGTGAAATCCCGCCAATATTCCCATAACAAAAAGAAGAGTAAGGAATAATGCCAAATCCGCAATGCCACCCGCGGTTTTGTAATAGAAAATCATGAAGATTGCGACAATTAAAAATCCTACGATTGTAGAGAAAGTGCCTTGATGAATTGAATCCTGTCCCAGAGACGGTCCAACGGTCCTTTCTTCGATAATGTCAATCGGAGCGGGCAATGCGCCGGCTTTGAGAACAATTTCCAAAAGTTTGGCTTCTTCCAAGTCCGCCATTCCTTCAATTTGGGAACGACCGCCCGGGATTTTACCTTTTACAACGGGCGCCGAATAGACCACTCCGTCAAGAATAATAGCAATGCGTTTGCCGATGTTCGAGCCTGTAATACGCGCCCAATCTCTTGCGCCTTCCGAGTTCATCTGCATTGTAACAATCGGGGAAGTTGTTTGAGGATCGATGTTCGCCTGAGCGTCCGTTATAACGCCGCCGGTTAATTCGGGAGTTTTATTTACAAGATACAATCTGAAAATTTTCTCTCCGTCCTTAGTCGTAATCGGCTTGGCGCTGAATACAAACTTAACGTTATCCGGAATAAGTTTTTTAACGTCGGGTCTCGAGAGATAATTTTTTAGCTTGGCGATATTTTTCTCTTTAACGAAAGCATCCGCGTTTTGGCTTTGAGGATTAATCATCGCAAGAGCGTAAAACGGATGCTTAATTGCAAATTCTTCTTCCGAAAGTTGCCCGGTGGAATCTTTTGCGGAAAGAGAGTCGGCTGCCGTCTTATTTTTAGGAGTAAGAACTTCCGCGAGATGTTTATCGATTTCGTTCATCACCTTAAAAGTAAACTGAGGATCTTTCAGCAGAGTAAACTCAAGCAACGCTCTTCCCTGCAGAAGTCTTTTTGCCTCTTCTTCCTTAGCAATACCGGGAAGCTCGACAATAATTCTTCTTGTTCCCTGCGGCTGAATGCTCGGCTCGGAAACGCCATACTGGTTAACGCGGTTGCTGATAATTTCAATCGCGCGTTTTACCGCATCGGCTTCCTGTTTCTTCAATTTCTTAATTATCTGGTTATCGCTTTCGCGGATTGAACCGAAATATCTGCTGAGACGGATTTTCTTGGCTTTCAGTTTATCTGCGACAAGAGCGACAATATCGGCGTCGCTTGTTTTAGCTTCCTTTTCAGCTTCCGCCAGAACTTTTTTGAATGTGTCGTCGGGGTCTTTAGCTAATTTTTCAAGAAGTTTGCCGGTGTTAACTTCGAGCACCAAATACATACCGCCCTGCAAATCAAGACCGAGTTTCAATCTTTTTTCGCGCGCGTCCTTGAAAGATGGATTGCTGACCCGAATGCTATCCTCTTTAAAGGCGATTAGATTTTGGAGTTTCGTTTCCGAAATAGTCGGATCTTTGGCTTTGATCTCTTTTTCAAATTTAGAAAGGTTTTTCTCAATCTCTTTTGTATCTCTGTAATCCTGATATGTAGGATAAAGCAAATACAAACTAAGGCCGATAAACGCCAAAATCATAAGTAGTTTAAACCTAAACTCTTTCATATATCATCTTTATTTTATTGAAAATTAAATTCATTAATTAAAAAACAAAGCTCCAATAAAATTGGAGCTGAAATTTACTCTCTTACAACCCAGGTTTTAACCGATGCGTTAACGTCCGAATGCAATTTAACGTTAACAGTGTAGATGCCAAGAGCTTTAATAGGTTCGGAGATTTCAATCTTTCTCTTATCTATTTCAAAGCCCTTCTCTTTGATTGCGTCCGCAATCATCTGAGTTGTAACCGAACCGAAGATTTTTTCTTCTTCACCGACTTTCACGGGAATCGTAATTGAAATTTTTTCCAATTCAGCCGCAAGGGTTCTTGCATTGTCAAGGTTAGCGGCTTCTTTTTTCGCAACGATTTTCTTCTCTTCTTCCAAAGCTCTGATATTTCCTTCGGTTGCTAAATAAGCAATTTGTCTCGGAATGAGGAAGTTACGTGCGTAACCGTCTTTTACTTCAACTACGGCGCCGATTTTTCCCAATTGGGAAAAATTTTTTCTTAAAATAACTTTCATAATTTACTTTTCCTCCAATTATTTAATTGCGTCTGAGACAAATGGCAATAATGCTATCTGGCGAGCTCTTTTAATTGCGCGCACCAGCTCTCTGTGCTGTTTGGCGCTTAATCCAGTTACGCGTCGGGGGATTATTTTTCCCTGATCCGAAATAAATTTGTACAGCCTTTTAGGCTCTTTGTAATCAATATATCCTTCGATTACTCTTTTGTTGACTCTTTTAGCCTTCATTATTATTCTCCAATTATTCTTTTATCAAATTTGATTCTTCGTCTGTTAAGAACTTATCGAACGAGTTCTCATCATAACTTTTTTCCGGTATCACTCTATCTTCAGTTTTATCATCGTTATCGCTACCCGTAAACTTTCCGGCTTTGTTCAGGAACTGAATTCTCTTTGCCTTTATTTCAACAATCGTGCGGCTTCTTTCATCGTCGGTTCTGAAAGTTCGGCTTTGCAGTTCTCCTTCAATAAGAACCGCGCTTCCTTTTACCAATCTTGCTCGGCAACTTTCAGCCAATTTATTCCAAGCCACAACGCCAACGTAGCAAACGTCTTCCTGCCATTGGTTGTTGCTGTCTTTATATCTGCGATTAGCGGCAATATGAAAATTCACAACAGGGGTATTATTGGAAGTTTCTCTGAATACCGGGTCTTTCGTTAAATTACCGGCAATAACCACGCTATTCAGTTCGGGCATTTTCAAATCTGCCATTCGTTACCTCCTTTTCTACTCTTCGCTTTTTTCTTCAACGTTTTCTGTTGTTTCGGTATCGACAGCAGTTTCTTCCACAGCTTCGGTTTTTTCCGGAACCGCTTCTTCGGTTTTCTGTTCTTCGGCTTTTTCGTTTTGAACCGTTACTTCAACCGGCTCGGATTCTTTTTCGGCTTCGCTTTTTTTCTTGGCAAGATACGCTAAAGCTTCCTTATCAAGAATTACGGTTAACGAGCGGTAAATTTCCTCTTCCAAGCGATAAAAGCGGTCCAATTTAGCAATAAAAGCCGGATCGGAAATAAATCTGATTACAACATAGTAACCGGTTTTTTGTTTTTTAATTGGATAGGCTAATCTTTTGCGTCCCCATTTTTCGACGTCGGTAATTTCCGCTCCGCCGTTTGTAAGGGTGTCTTGGATTTTTTTGATAACAGATTCAACTTTGTCATCTTCCAAGGTAGCGTTGATAATTACAACGCTTTCATACTGTTTTTGTTTCATTAAAGAACCTCCCTTTGGACTTTAAGAAAAAAGGCTCTCCGACTTTCCGCCGGAGAGCAGGGTTAATTAAAATGTAAACTTAAATATATGATATTTTTTTTACTTAATCAATGGCGCTATAACTAATGAAACGACCGACATCAATTTAATTAGGATGTTCAGCGAAGGACCGGAAGTATCTTTGAAAGGATCGCCGACCGTATCGCCCACGACCGCGGCTTTGTGCGCTTCGGAACCTTTTCCGTAAGTTTTACCGTTTACTGTTAATCCGGCTTCAATTTTCTTTTTGGCGTTATCCCAAGCACCGCCTGCGTTAGCTTGGAAAATAGCCATCAAAACGCCGCTTGCTGTTAAACCGGCAAGCATTCCGGCTAAAGCTTCTTTGCTTAAGTAACCGACAATTACCGGAACGAAAACAGCTAAAACACCGGGGAGTATCATTTCGTGAATAGCTGCGTTTGTTGAAATAGCCACACATTTTTTATATTCTGCTTTTGCCGTGCCTTCGCGCAAACCTTTGATCTCGCGGAACTGGCGTCCGACTTCCTCAATCATCTGACTTGCAGCGCGACCTACAGCCTGCATTGCCATTGACGAGAATAAGAAAGGCAGCATCGCACCGAAGAACAAACCGCCCATTATGATCGGTTTTGCCAAATCTATTGTAGGAACATTTGCCTGATGCATATAAGCTGAAAATAATGCCAATGCGGTTAATGCGGCGGAACCGATAGCAAAACCTTTGCCGATTGCAGCCGTTGTGTTACCTACGGCGTCCAATCTGTCGGTTCTGTTGCGAACTTCTTCGGGTAATTCCGCCATTTCGGCGATACCGCCGGCGTTATCGGATATCGGTCCGTAAGCGTCAACGGCAAGCTGAATTCCGGTAATCGAAAGCATTCCGACCGCCGAGATTGCGATTCCGTACAGCTGTGCGAATTCGTAAGCGCCGATAATAGCCGCCGCGATAATAATAATAGGAAGCGCGGTTGAAGCCATTCCCGTTCCCAAACCGGCAATAATATTTGTTGCGGCTCCGGTAAGGGATTGTTCCGCAATTTTCTGAACAGGTTTATAATCCATTCCCGTGTAATATTCCGTAATTAAACCGATTAACGTACCGGCAATCAATCCGATAATTGTCGCCCAGAATACGCCCATATTCGTATAAGTAAAACCATCAAAAGTCCAAGTTGACGGTAAAAATTGAGTAACTAAAAAGTAAAGAGCTACAACCATTA
>JALWEC010000550.1 GCA_027036655.1 Melioribacteraceae bacterium | reverse complement strand
CTTTACAACAACGCTTTCGAAAAAACGGAAACGGACAATAATTATTCGCTAAACGTTTACTGGCGCGATGGTTTTGATAACGACCAAGATGGCTATTGGAGTTATGCTTATTTGGTTTTGGACGCCAATAACGACGCCGACGTAACAAGAGATTTGGAAGCAAAGGTTTATTACAAACCCACTTCGGAGACGGAATATTCCGAAGATAATCTTTACGCAGACATAAGTTTTACAATCACGAACTCCTCGCCGGACGACAGCGTTTCAATTCCGATAGGAATAGCGCCGAACGATTTTGACCATGGAGAATACGATTTCAGAGTTGAACTTTACGAAAAAGGAACAAACACGCTTATAAAAATAGACGACGAAGAAAATACGCCCGCTCTGAGCGCCGTGAAGTTAGAAACGGACGATGAAGATACTTTCCACTTTACAATAGATAATGTTTGGTGGACTGACTTTGTCGATCTGGACGGCGATTCTTACACAAGCCGGAGAAAGCTGCACTTTGACGTCAATGTTGACCGCAACCGGAGTTTCCCCGTTTACGCTAAAGTTTTTGACAAATTACCGGATTCTACGGAATACAATCTTTACGATTCAACGGCTTATTTTAATGTTACGGGTACAAGAACGGACGATGCTTACTCAGTAACGATTGGAACAACAAAAGCTGAGTTAGACAGCGCCTCGTATGATTTTTTGATTTCTATTTTCCAAACGGAGAACGATACGACGGAAAAAATCCTCTACACAATTAGCGGAGTTACGGTGGATACGTTAAGGTTACAAAAATTTGAAACCGTTCATCAAGACTCAACAGGAATTGAACCATGAAAACGAAATTACTTTTAGCTCTCTTTCTTTTAACCGGAGTAACTTTGTCAATCTACGCGCAAGAAAGCTTCGATAGTCTTTACAACAGGGCGGGTAATGCCGTTTACGAAGCGAAAATGAACAATACCGACATTTTATTGCCCGATAGATTTGAAGAAATCCTCGATTATTTCAACGAGGCGGATGAGGCTAAAAAAAGCGACGAAAACTTATCTGATGCTGTGAACTATTTAAAACAGTGCTTACAAAAGTTAGAAGAGATAAAAGAGCCGTTAAAAAACAGACAAACGGCGTTTGACTCCGTGCTTAAATTACGGCGGGAAGCATTTAACTTAAATGCTGATTTGCTCGCCGAGGAAGCTTGGAACACTGCCGAAGAAAATTTTGAAGATGCGATTGAAACTTTTAATGACGGGGAAACAAAGGATGCTCTTTCGAACGTTCCACAAATTCAAAATAATTTTAAGGACGCTATTGTTTACGCGAACAAAGCGAAAATGCTAATCTACAATTGGTCTCCGTTAAACGACGCTTTCCAAAATGCGGCTGAAGTAATTGCGCCGGATAAATTTTCCGACGGAGTGGATTTGTTTTATGATGCGCTGGAGCAAATTAATGATGAGGAAAATCTTGCCGATGTTCAAAACACAATTCTTGAGGCGAAAAATAATTTTGAACAAGCAACGGCTAAAGCAAAGAAATTTGAAGACAACTTTCCGGATATCATTCAAAGAAGAAAAGAAGCGGAATTTGCCGGTGCGGAAGTTTACGCTCCCGAAGCTTGGGAAACAGCTGAAGAAATGTTAAAAGAAGCAGTAAGCAGTTTTAACGACGAAGAAAATACCGATGCGAAAGCGTTTGCAAGAAAAGGCGCTTTCAAATATGTATATGCACGCGACAGCGCAAGAAAAAATTATTACGTAAGAAATGTGGAGCTACAAATAAAGTATGCAAAGGAGGAAGGAGCCGAGAAATACGCGCCTGTAACGTTAAAACAAAGTATTACGGATTTGAGCAGCGCTAAAAAAATGTTGATTGAAACGGATGAAAATTTTAATAAAGCAATAGAATTAATAATGAAAGTGGGGCTGGAAGTAAAAACCGCACGGGAAATCACAAAAACATTGAAAGCCATCAACAG
>JALWEC010000549.1 GCA_027036655.1 Melioribacteraceae bacterium | reverse complement strand
GAACAAAGCGCTTCCTTCGGGCAACTACGAAGTTAAGTTCAACGCTTCGGGCTTATCGAGCGGAGTATATTACTACAGATTACGGAGCGGTAATTTCGTAGAGACAAAGAAGATGATTCTGCTGAAGTAAGGCGGAAAACCGCAATTGGCTTAACAAAAGTAAAAAGCCCGGCATATTGTCGGGCTTTTGTTGTTAATAACATAACCATTCCCGGATTGACCGTCCCCCGAAAAAATGCGGGGGCTGCAATTTGCCGGAGGCGGACGAGGCGGTGCTTTGCCTCACTCTCATAAACCTCGAAGGTTTTCAAAAACATAAAGGGTTCAAAAATGGTTGTGAGAAGGGGAAAGCAAAATTGTAATACGGGAAAGGCTCTATTTTTCGTGATGTATTAAATAATACAGCTCCACAAGGCGTTTGCCTGTTTTACGGGAATCCTTCAGCGCGAGCTTGTCGTTCTCCAGTCCGCCTTCCTCGGTAACCGTGTATGCAATAGCGCCGGAGTTGCCTAATATCATTTTATGGCGAAGCATAAATGCGTGGAGAGTATTCATCGTGCTTTCGGCATATCTTCTCGCGGAAACAACATATCCGCCGATTTTGTTTTTCAGCTTGCCGCGAATAGGCCAAGTTCTTTCCATAAGAGCTTTGAGGTCAACCGGCACATCCCCGAATTGGCTCGAACTGGCAAAGATAATAATGTCAGCCCAGATTAAGTCTTCATAAATCTGCTGCATATCGTCCATAATATCGCAGTAACCCAATTCAAGACAATGGCGAGCCGCACAGCAACCCTGAAAATTTTTATCCGTTAAATATATTTTCCGTATTTCGGCGTTTTCGGGAAATTCCTCCAAAGCGGCATTCAGCATTTGCGCGGAGTTCCCATCTTTCCGCGGACTTCCGTAAACGGCTGCAACTTTCATTTCATCTCCATCCTATTTATTTTAAAAAGTTTGGCAAAACCTATATTTGTCATATTGAATCCGCCAATCCGCCAAGACGGAGGAGTGTAAGCTGTCCGAAATATCTCTGAATTCGGTATAATTACCGGTTTTGAGATTCTTCATTCCGCTTTGCTCCATTCAGAATGACAAATAAAATAGGTTATGCAAAGCATTATTTTAAACTTTTCTCGATTTCAGAAAGCGTTTCTTCTGCAAGATTTTTATAATAAAGAACCGGCGCTCTGAATCGCGGATCTTTTCCGGTTGAAGTCATCGGAATAAGAAGCTCAAATTCATCACGGTAATCGTTCCAATCAATTAAAACCGGCGTTTCAAGACCATCTTTGACGCAATCATCTAAAGTCGGGGCAAAATAAATTTTGGCGAATGCGTTTTTTAATTCTCCGAGGCGCTCTTCTTTCAGGTAAGTAACTACCGGTATTTGAGAAAGTTGGTCAACGGGAATTCCGGTTTTCATTTTATAAACTAAAGTTATTCCTTCCATTAAACGCTTCTCTTTTGTATCGGGGGAAAGCTCTCTTCTCTGCGCCGTTCTTCCGATTAACACAGCGTCTGCATAATCGCTGCGGAGCATCCCCAACGCCTGCGCCGCGCTGCCGGCGTCAATGATTTCAACAGCGAATGAATTTTCTTTTATCTTGGATGCGTAAGTTGCCATTGTAGGGCAAAAAGCAATCGTAATTTTTTTCATGATTAACCTCTTAAACCTTTTCTAAGAGACCTTGCATAACCTGAATTTGTCATTTTAAGTTCGCTACGTTAACCTCGACCTTTTTTGTCGGGGGCGAAGGTGTAAGCCGTCCGAAATATCTCTAAATTCGGTATGATTACCGGTTATGAGATTTTTCTCCCGCTCCGCCGTGGCGGAGGATCAGAATGACTATGAGATTGGGTTATGCAAAGCATTCTTTTAAGCTTTTCTCGATTTCAGAAAGTGTTTCTTCGTCAAGATTTTTATAATAAAAAACCGGTGCTCTGAATCGCAGATCTTTTCCGGTTGAAGTCAGCGGAATAAGAAACTCGAATTCATCACGGAAATCGTTCCAATCGATTAAAACCGGCGTTTCAAGACCATCTTTTACGCAATCCTCTAAAGTCGGAGCAAAATAAACTTTGGCAAATGCGTTTTTTAATTCCCCGAGTTGTTCTTCCTTCAGGTAAGTAACTACCGGTATTTGGGAAAGTTGGTCAACGGAAATTCCGGTTTTCATTTTATAAATTAAAGTTATTCCTCCCATAAAACGTTTCCCTTTTGTTCCGGGGGAAAGCTCTTTTTTTCGTGCCGTTCTCCCGATTAACACAGCGTCTGCAGAACCGCTACGAAGCATCGTCAATGCCTGCGCCGCTCTGTCGGCGACAATAATTTCAACGGCGGATAAATCTTCTTTTATCTTGGAGGCGTGAATTGCCATTGTCGGGCAAAAAGCAATCTTAATTTTTTTCATGATTAACCTTTTAAACCTTTTCTAAATCATTTAAGAACATTTGATAATAAGTTGTACATATTGGCGCAAAACTTTTTAACGTTAAATTTATTTTTATTCAATACGGTCTCGACATTAAAGCTCAACGGAATTCCGGAATAGAGCGTTGCAACCATTTTCTCATCAAGACTTTTATTAAACGCTCCTTCGCTTTTTCCGTCGCGAATAATTTTGAAAATTAACAGTTTCTGTTCTTTTAATATTCCGTTTAATTGTTCCTTAATTAAAAAATCATTCATGTGCGCCGCTTCCGAGAAAAGGAGAATTGTAATTCCCTGATGTTTGTATAGATAGTTGATATGTGCGCAGAGGAATTTGTGAAAGCGCTCTTTCGCCGGAATTAACTCAATTGAGATTTCTCTCAAAGTATTCTGAAGATCGATTTTCACATCTTCCATTATGCCGAGAAGAATATCGCGTTTGCTTTGGAAATGTCTGAAAATTGCACCTTCGCTTAAGCCGACTTTTTTGGCGAGATTCCTAGTTGAAAGTTTGCTTACTCCTTCGGTAGCGATAATTTCCAGCACCGCTTTTTTTATTTCTTCTCTCCGTATTTCGGTTTTTTTCCTTTCCATCGCCAATTCTTGTAAATATCTGCTTACAAAAATATCAAAAAAGTTATTGCAAAACAAGAAAAATGAGATTTGTCGGTTTAGAGAAAATTTATCTCTGAATATGGAAATATTATATATAAATTTAGCACTGAATTTACAGAAGTTTCTTCCATTGGTTCTCTGCAAATCAAGATATCTTATTAGAACTTTACGAAAAATAATATTTGCATTTTTCTGTTAAGAATATATTTTTGTAAGTAAGTGATTACTTTTTTGTTTATCAATTTTATTAGAAAGGTTCAACGAATGAAAAAAAGAGCATTTGTATTGATTCAATTGTTTTTTCTTCTGCCGGCAATAATATTTGCTCAGGAAAACATAAATAATTTTACAATTGGAGGAGTCGGGAAACTTAATTTAAAAAGAAACGCCCTCTATCTTAACATCAATGGAGAATTCCCACAGTTTATTAAAGTTTATAATTCAAATCTCAACACGATGGTCGATTTTCCGGAAACGAATGTAATGACGGAAGCATATCTTAATGCATACGCTCAATACGGATTTTCTGATAAACTTAATTTTTTTATCGATATTCCTTTCAAGTGGTTAAACCATTACAACCCGAATATTAACCAAGAAAATAAAGGGTTCGGCGATATTGAACTCGGCGCTTCGTGGCAGGCGGTCGGGAGTTCCTTAAATGAAAAGACATTGGGCTTACGCTTATCGATTACCGCTCCGGTTGGCGAGCATTCAAACCTTTCGCCATACGAACTTCCTTTGGGAGAAGGCGTTTGGCAGATAACAGCCGCCGCGTCGGGAATGATTCCATTAAACACATTTTATGTCGTTTATTTTTTCAACTATACTCTGAGAACCAAAAACAGCGCAGAAATTAATCTCGGTGATCAAGTCGCCGGATTGGTATCGGCGGAAAAAGAGCTTAACACCGAATGGGGAAACTTCTCCTTGGTGTCCGGAGTCGAACTGTCAAATTATTTCGACAATTCGCTGAACGGAACTAATATACCGAACAGCTCGGAATTTTCGGCGCATCTTTTCGGCGGCATCGGCTATTACTACCAAAATAACTTAAGGTTCAGCTTTACGATGCCTTTTACAATTTATAAAATCGACGGCTGGCTAACCGATTACAGCGCAATCTTAAAAATTGAATATTCATTAGATATTAAAAATTAAGGAGGTACCTGGTGAAAGTATCTAATTTCACAATAAAAATTTTGACAGTCCTAATTGTTTTGTTTTTGATTTCCTGTTCGGATAACAACACAAAAAAGAGCGTTGATTTTTACGGATATATTGAATCGACGCAATTAAACGTAACTACGAGAATGCCCGGCAAAATCACTTCCATTTCAGTTGACGAAGGCGATTATGTTAAGGAAGGAGAAGTAGTGGCGCAACTTGACACTAAGGAATTGCTGGCTCATCGCAAGGCGCTGACCGCACGGTTAAAAAACATTGAAGTAAACCTGAAACGGGTTACAAATCTTTATAATGCAGGCGCGGTTCCGAAGCTGAAGTTAGATGAAATTGAAACAAACTACGAAATAGTAAAGGATAATTTACTCGCTTTGGATACGAAATTACACGATATGTCTATTCGTACTCCAATCAGCGGCGTTGTAAATGTTCGCGTTTTGGAGGTCGGTCAAATGATGCCTCCCGGAATGCCGGTGGTAATTGTAACCGACACTTCCGCCACATACGCGAGATTTAATATTCCCGAAACTTATCTTGATCAAATTAAACTGGGCAAAGAGATTAATCTGAAAACGCTCGGTTCCGATTCGATTATCAAAGCTAAAATTATTCAGATTGTTCCGGTTGCGGATTTCGCCACTCATACACCGACTTCTTCCAGTGATTTAAGGGATATACGCTCCTTTGCCGTGAAGATGAAAATTGAAAATAACGGTAGCAATCTGATGCCGGGAATGAATGTTTATTTTACTCTTGCGGCGCCTCATCGGAAGGAGTTAAATAATGAGTAAGATTAAATCCTTTCAGTTTTTCGGGTTCTTACTTTTACGCACAATTTTAATAACGCTTGCACTGCTTTTATTTTTCAGTATGATGGCGGGAATGTACTATAAAAGCGAACCTCGCGGCGTTAAAACCGCTATCTGCGATTTGGATCATTCTTCTTTGAGCAGGTCGATAATTTTCGGTATTAACTCTTCGGAGATGTATGAGATTGTAAATTATGCTAATGATTACAACACGATTCAAAAGCTGATTGACGAAGGAAAAATCGACTTGGGAATTGTAATTCCGGAGAACACTTACAAAAATGTTCTCAACAGAAAACCGGTGCGTATCCTCGCCGCCGTTAACGGAACGGCAAACCCGATTATTCCGAAACTCTCGGTAGGGACGCTGAAAAGAATTGTAATGACGCTTAATATGCAGTACGGAATGCATATCCCCGTCGAGAGTCTGGGAGTAATTCCGAATGTGCGCCACGGAAAAAAACCTCTCCTCGGCGTAAGTCAGAGAGTTTACTACTCTCCCGCAATGAGTATGGAATCCTCCATGCTGCCGGCGTTTATGGGATTGGCGATGCAGATTGTCTCCATGTTGATTATCCTTCTCGCGTTGCAGGCAAACTTAAAGAAGGTAAGGGGATTAATTCCCTCAATAAAATACGCCCGCCAGATACCGCTGAAAGCCATATTGATTCCGGCGATAACTTCGTGGATTATGGTAGGCACGGCAATCTCAACAGCGTTTTTTACGACGATGTATATTTTCGGCGTGCCGCTTCCGCCTAACATCTGGAACACCGTGCTGATAATTTTTCTGCTTGTTCTGGCAATGGAAAGTATCTCAATCTTTATCAGCTTGAATATAAATAATGTAATCATATTAACGGCATTGATTACATTAATTGTGTTGCCCGCGTTTATGTATTCCGGTTTCTTGATTCCGGGAGAACAAATGGCGGCGTTTCCCCATTTTATCGGCGGAATTTTCCCGCTGAGATATTATTTGCGTTCGCTCTACTTGGTTTTCAACCATCAAATGCCTCTTTCGAGCGCGTATGAAAATCTGAATATATTATTACAATTTAT
>JALWEC010000548.1 GCA_027036655.1 Melioribacteraceae bacterium | reverse complement strand
GCTGCGGTTGGTTTTTGCGTCGCACGGAATTCCCTTCAATCTCTCGGACAGACTAACGCTCGACAAGTCGCCGGTTATTAACGCAATTACTTCGTTTCTCGAAATCTTGGAGAACGGATTTTATTATAAAAATATTTTTCGCGGACTTTCATCCGGATATGTTTCAAAGTTAAACGTTGACGCATACAATCTTCAAAAGGTCTTTCGCAAACACAAGCTCATTTCCGGTTATGAATTTATCTCAAAAGCTCTGAGCGATATAGTAGGCACAATTCCCGACGACAAGAAACGCGACAAAGAGCAGACGCGGAAAGCCCTTGCCGATATAGAGAAAATTCATTCCGTTCTGCTCCCTTTTGAAAAAGATTTAACGGCGGATGAGTTTTTATCGAGGCTTAAAAAATTTATATATGATATAGGCATTACGGCAACGTTAATTAATAACCTTGAAATTAAGGGGGAAGAAAATATTAAAGCCGTTTCCTCACTGCTGGAAAGCGTTGAGAATGTTTTCGGTCTGATTAAAACGGAATTCGGAGAAGATGTAAAACACAGTTTGGATTTTTATCTTTCGCAGCTCCGGACAATAATAGGCTGGGTGCGTTTTAATGTAAAGGAGCGCTCCGATTACGGCGTGCAGGTTACATCTGTTGATGAAATAAGAGGGTTGGATTTTGATTACGTTTTCCTTGCGGGAATGAACGACGGAAATTTTCCCTCAAAATATTCGCCCGAGATTTTCTTCGCCGAGAAATTTATGAAGTTGGAGAATGAGCATTTGGCGGAAGAGCGGCATAAATTTTATTCGCTATTTAAGAGATTCCGTAAGCGGCTTTTTATTTCATACGCTTTAAGCGAAAACAAACGCGAGCTTTCCCCTTCGGTTTTCCTTTCCGATTTGCTGGAAGTCGTAACTCCGGCGACGCCCGAACCAAAGTTCTTTGAATCTGTTATCTCTTCGGAAACCGAATTACTGATTAAATTCGGCGAAGGGAATGAAAAAGCCGTCGCTGTTAACGAAAGATTCGACGCGGAAAACATAAAAAGAAAAATTGCCGTGTCGGAAGAACGCGCCGACGGAGTCGATTCAATTTACAACGGAAATCTTTTATCCGATGCAAAAGCTGAATTTAGTTTAAATGATAACAGCAAAAATCTTCTCTATTCATTCAAGGATAAAAGATATTCGATTACGCAGTTCGAACAATACGCGAAATGTCCGTTTAAATATCTTATTGAACGAGTTTTGCGGATTGAGCCGCTGCAGGAACCGGACGAGGAAATTGAGCCGATTGAAATCGGGAACTACCTGCACACTCTGTTATTCGAGTTTTACACGACTTTAACCGCTCGTAATATTGATATTCATGAGAAAGAGGCGGAGACGCTCCTCTTTGATTTGGCTGAAAAGATTTTACGGAAATTCCGGTTCGATGACGAATCTTATTTTTATGAAAAGGAAAAGTTTTTTGGAATTAACGGTAAAAGAGAAGATTCGATTTTATATCATTTCCTCACGGAGGAACGAAATTCTTCCGACGGATTTATCCCGCGGTTTTTTGAAGTCTCTTTCGGCTCGGCTGAAAAAGAGAAGAGCGATAAGCATCTGAGCAGAACCGAACCGGTTTTATTTAACGGAATAAACCTTACCGGGAAAATAGACAGAATAGACTTAAAAGAAAACTACATCTCAATTGTTGATTACAAAACGGGCGCTTCAAAAGTCAGCGCGAAAAATCTTGACAACGGAATTGATTTACAGCTTCCCGTTTATATGTTTGCCGCAAGAGAATTGCTGGGACCCGGATACGAACCGGGTAAAATGAATATCTATTCATTAAAGTTTAATAGTGTAGCTTTCGGGAAAAAAGAAGTTTATTCAGGAAAAAAAGGAAAAAAAGAATTGTCGCAGGAAGATAAAAGCTCGCGTTTGAGCGACCTTGTGAATTTTTCTCTTAAAAACATCGAGGAATATTACTCTAACAT
>JALWEC010000547.1 GCA_027036655.1 Melioribacteraceae bacterium | reverse complement strand
CTGCAAACAAAGTATCAAACTGCCGAAAAACAGGCAAAAATAAATAAGCTGCGCGAAGAAAATCTAAAGAAGGAAACGGAGATTGCGGAGAGTCGGGGCAAAATGATTGCCGTAATATCAATAGCGCTTTTCCTGATTGTGGTAATAGTTCTCCTCTATTTCCAAAGCCGTTTGAATTCCAAAAACAGAATTTTGATTCTTCAGCAGAAACTTTTGCAAACACAGATGAACCCTCACTTTCTTTTTAACTCACTGATTGCCATTCAGGCATACGTTTTACAAAATAAAAAATTGGAGGCGTCAAATTATCTTTCGCAATACGCTTCTCTGATGCGGCTTATATTGGAAAGCTCGCGCGAGGAATTTATCGCATTGAGCAGGGAAATTGAAATAATAAAAAATTACGTTTCGCTGCAACAGCTTCGTTTTGAAAACAGCTTTCATTTTCAGCTTCAGGTGGATGAAAAAATAAGAGCGGAAGAAATAAATATTCCGCCGATGATTCTACAGCCCTTTATTGAAAACGCTATTGAACACGGATTTCGGGAAATAAAAGAAGGGGAAAAGATTCTTACCGTCAGTTACCTGATTCAGGAGAATAAGCTGATAGTAGCGGTTGAAGATAACGGCGTGGGAATTTCCTCCGCTCGCAAGAAAGGCGATAACGAGGGGAAAAAATCGTACGCTATGGATATAACAAAAGAGCGGTTGATGAACATCACAAAATTATTCGGTATTAAAATTGAACTTTCGATTGTAGATTTATCTTCGTTCGATGGGAAAACCGGAACGAGAATCGAACTCGGATTTCCGTTAAACAAAATTATGAGAAGTTAGTATGATTAAAGCCGTAATAGTTGACGATGAGAAAAACGCCAGACTTGTTCTTAGAGAACTGCTGAGAGAGACTTTTAAAACAATAGAAATAGTTGCCGAGGCGGAGAACGTAGCCCAGGCGGTTACGGTTATTGAAGAACACAAGCCCGATATTCTTTTCCTTGACGTTGATATGCCGGACGGAACCGGATTTGACGTTTTGAAAAAAACAAACTTCAAGTCGATGCGTATTGTTTTTATTACGGCTCATCACGAACACGCAATCAGAGCGATTAAATTCAGCGCTTTCGATTACATCCTGAAACCTATTAACTCCAATGAAGTAATTGAAACGGTTAACCGCGCCTTGGAAGAGCAGAACGCAAAAAACACATCCGATAAAATGGACGCCGTTATTTCCAACTTTAACAGCTCTATGCCGGAAATGAAAAAACTGGTGCTGAAAACTTCCGAGAGAATTTACCTTGTGAATGTTAACGATATTATTCGGCTCGAAGCCGATAACAATTACACTAACGTTTTCCTTAAATCGGGCGATAAAATACTGGTTTCCAAAACAATGAAAATTTACGACGATATTCTTTCCTCATACGGATTTATGCGCGTGCATCAATCTCATCTGATTAATCTTCATCATATAAAACATTTTGAAAATCAGGACGGCGGCTTTATTACCCTTTCCGACGGTTCCTCGATTCCGGTTTCTAAAAACAAAAAGACGCTCTTGCTTGAATATTTTTCCTCGCTGTAACCGATTTCCCGAAGTATTCATGAATAAATTTGGCGTTTATCTTAATTCGGGAAAATTACGTTTTTTTACTTCTTTTTTTAATCTTCCTTTCAGCTTATCTTTTTCAGTTTCAAGATTATATTTCATCTGCGGATTTAGCCAAAAATTTTCGGAAAGCCCGAAGTACCGCGATAATCTCAATGCGGTATCGGCTGTAATTGACCTTTTACCCAAAACTATTTCATTAATCCTTCTCGGCGAAACATTAATATCTTTTGCCAATCTATATTGGGATATTCCCATTGGAATCAGAAATTCTTCAAGCAAAATTTCTCCGGGATGAATAGGTTTAATTTTATTTTTCATTTTAAATCCTTAATGATAATCGATTATGCTAACTTTATGCGCATTGCCGGAAT
>JALWEC010000546.1:3786-6117 GCA_027036655.1 Melioribacteraceae bacterium | reverse complement strand
TGCCGGTATAACGGACGAGCAGGATAAACTGTGGCTTTTTATTTTTGTCGCCGGGCTTTTTTTGCTTTTTGTGTGGGATTTGTTTTTTCTGAACGCCCCCGCTTTTAATCGGTTAATCGTAAGTTCCGTAAATACATTTCTGATTGCGCTGCTGGCGGTTGCGGTTTCCTTTCTTGCCGCTTGGGGAATTGTTTTGCTTAAACATTTTTTCATTCGGAGTAACCTTGGCGCGGCGGCGTACGCGCTTGATTTGGCTCTCGACTTTCTCGAATCGATTCCGCAAGTCGTCTGGGTTCTGATCGCATATTTCTTCGCTTTAATTGTCGTTGATTTGTCGGGAGTCGCGCTGATACTGTTTCTTGTCTTTATTATTTCTTTCGCTTTTCTTAATGAAGTAATCGAGGAGCTGGAGAACAGAATTAATCATTTTAAGAAATCGGATTTTTACAACGCGATGCTCGTTCTCGGAATTAAGGAAAATAAAATAATCAACAGGGAAATTTTGTGGAGCAACAGTCTCGCCTATCTGATAAATAAGGGCGTAAACGTTTTCGCTTCCACGATATTTTTAATTTGCAGCGTCGATTTTATTGTTTCGGTCGGTTTAACCTCCAATATCGCTCTGAGCAATTTGCCCGGCACACTCGGAAGTTTACTCGGAAATCTCGACAGCAAACAGGACATCCTTGCGATAGGAAATGTTTTTTCCGATCCGTTATATATTACGGAGCTTTTAACCAAGCATTTGCAAGGAGTTTCAACCGCCTTCGTTTTAATTTTTACCCTTATCGCCGCTTATAAAATCTCTAACGGTTTAATTAAAAGGAAAAAATTAAACTGATGAAACTGAAAGTTGATATTTCCGTTAAGCGCGGTCCCCGCATCAAGGTTGATTCTCTTAAGATTGAGAACAACAAAGTGAATTTTCTTTTCGGCGAGTCCGGCGTCGGTAAAACCCTTATTTCAAAGGCGTTGTTCGGTTTGCTTACGGGAGACGAGTACGACGTAAGAATAGACGATGAGCCGTACGAAAAATATTTAACGTTGCCCGGCGTTAAAGATATTCTCGCGAAAGGTTTTTACGTGTTTCAGGAGCCGTCGGCTCATCTCTCTCCGGTAAGAAAAATTAAGGAACAGCTTTCGGAAGGAAGCCTTTCGGACTGCGGCGAACGGAAAGATATTTTGTCGGTACTATTCCCAGATTTAACCGATGAAGAACTCAACTCTCTATTGAAGATTTACCCCAAACCCTTCCGTCCGAGCGGAGGAGAAAAGCAGCGGTTTCTTAACTCGATGGGATTGATAAAAATCAGCAAACTTGTGCGGGGAACTTCGTGGAACGCGCTCTTTGTTTTTGACGAGCCGACAAGTCACCTCGACGTTAAGAAGCGGGACGTTCTGTTGAAACTTCTTCTTTTTTATTATGTGAAAAACCGCCCGACAATTTTAATTATAACGCACGACTATTCAATCCTGAGCATGCTCGAAAACTCATTCTCGGCTCTCAGAGAAAATTTTGCGTATCATGAACTATTTCTTGAAAACGAAAAAATTAAACAGAGAGCTTTTTCCGAAGAGGAATATTTCAGCTGGCTCGGGAAAGAAAAGCGGAAAAGAAAACCGGAGGCGGAAAGCGAAACTATTTTGAAAGTTAAAACCGGAATAAAAGTTTTTAACGGGACGCTTGGTTTTTATACGGATAAGAAGTTGATGAATGTAACCGATTTGGTTTTACGGGAAGGAGAAATAGTTTATCTTAAAGCGCCGAGCGGAACGGGTAAAACTACGGTCGGGAAAATTTTGCTCGGTTTAATCAAAGCGGATTTTGAATATGAAATCGGCGGACTAAAAGTAAACGGCAAAATGCCGATGCGGTTTTTCTCAAACGAAATCTGGGGAAAGCGCTTGACGATGGCGTTTCAGCATGCGGACGAATGTTTGAACCCCAACGCTTCGGTGGCGGCTTCGCTCGAAATACTGGGAACCGGAAAGAAGGAATATTCGGAATTAGTCGAACAACTTTTCCCGAACGCGGATATCTCAACGTTGCTCACTAAGAAAATAAAATTCCTAAGCGGCGGAGAAAAACAGAAAATTAATTTGCTCCGCGCTTTCCTCGCCGACGCCGACGTTACGATGCTTGACGAGCCGATAAACGGAATGGACTTGGCGGGCGTCGATACCGTAATTCGTATGATTAGGAATAATTTAAAGAAAGGGAAAACATATCTCCTTGTTTCGCACAGCGAAGATGTTTTTTCTACAATTGTACGGCGTGAAAATATTGTTTATCTAAAGCGTGAAAATGATCGATGAAGTTTCGTATATTAC
>JALWEC010000546.1:0-3776 GCA_027036655.1 Melioribacteraceae bacterium | reverse complement strand
ATGAGAAAATTATGAAAAAGATATTTTTATTTTTATCGATAACGGTTTTGCTCGGAGTTTCGTTTACAGGCTGCGGAGGAACTAAAAAGGAAGATAAAAAATCGGATGTAATCCGCCGCCGCGATGTACTGACAGAGAAGAAAAACCAGTTGCAGAATGAAGTTTCCGCGCTGCGAAAAGAAGATAACGCGTTAAAACAAGCGGAGCGGGAAAGCAACATTAAAGAAGTTACGGTAACCGTTAAAGTTAATCGAAAAGATCCGAACCGGAAGGATTGGGATTACGGAGAAAAGCCTGATATTTACGGCTTGATTACGCTGAAAAGCGGCGACGCAATTGCAATTCCCTTGACCAAAAACAGTTTTATCGCTCAAGGTTACGCGCGCGACGTTACGATTAATCCCGGAGACACGGCTTTTATCTTTCTCAGAGATCAGGACGTTGACGGGTATCAGATAATTGAGAACGATTCTTTTGTATTTCCCTCTAGAATCAGATATTACAGGAACAAAGCCCGTTTTACGAAGCGGTTAAAGAATTCAACGCTTACATTCAACATAATACGGAAAAAGAAGAAATGAATTTGAGTAAACTTTCAAATAGAATAAAACCTTCGGCAACGCTGGCGCTTAATACCAAAGCCGCAAAAATGAAAAGCGAAGGGAAAAATGTAATTCATCTCGGAGGAGGCGAACCGAAAAGCGAAATTCCGGAAGCGGCGGTTGCCAAGGCACGGGAAATGCTTGAAACTCGCGTAGTCCGTTATACTCCGGTAGCCGGAACTCCCGAAATGAAAAAAGCGGTAATTGATTACACTGAAAAATATTACGGGAAAACCGTTTCGGGGAGCAACATTATTGTTTCTTCGGGAGCGAAACAGACTTTGATGGTAGCGCTTCAGGCAATGCTTGATCCGGGAGACGAGGTGATTTTTCCCGCGCCTTATTGGGTTAGTTATCCCGATATGGTTGAGATTGCGGGCGGAGTTCCCGTCCCGGTAGTTCCGCGCAGCGCTGATTTTCAACTTACTTTGGATGAGATAACTTCCCGCGTAACTGAAAAAACAAAAGTGATTTTAATTAACTCTCCGAATAATCCTTCGGGGCAAATTTATAAAAAAGATTTCCTCGAAAGTCTTGTGCGCTTTGCCGAAGAAAAGGACTTGTTTTTAATTTCGGATGAAATTTATCGCGAGCTGACGTTTTTCGGGAATGAAACGCCGAACTTGTTTGATTTCGTCAGCAAAGATATTAATAGTTCTCCGCTGCTGATTGTAAACGGAATTTCAAAACAATATGCGATGACAGGCTTCAGAATCGGTTGGGGAATCGGCGGCGAGGAGCTGATTTCCGCGATGACGCGTTTGCAGGGACACGAAACGTCTTGTCCTTCTTCGTTATCGCAGATTGCTGCCGTAGGCGCAATTTACGGCGGCGATGAAGATATTGTTGCGCTGAGAAAATCGCTCGAACTGAAGCGTAATATTTTGGTTGAAGGATTAAATCAAATCCCCGATATAAAATTCAATATTCCCGAAAGCACATTTTATTCTTTTGTCGATTTTTCCTATTACGAAAAAGATTCGCACAAACTCGCGGATTATTTAATCGAGAAAGCGGAAGTAGTTACCGTGCCGGGAAAAGAGTTCGGAATCGAAGGATATTTGCGCATTAGTTTCTGCGGCGGGGAGGATGAACTTCGCGAAGGATTGAAACGAATTAAGGAAGCTTTGGAAAATTATTAAAAGGAATCGGAGGGTAATTCCCAAATTATTCGGCTGAGGAATTAAATTTCACTAATGCTTCCCAGTCGATTGCTCCATTCACTTTACAATAGTTTTCGGCAAATTCTTTAGTAAGAAGATTGACGTACAAGTATATGAGCACTGGTGGGATTTTCAGAGCTTTCATTCATATCTGCACCGTTGTTTAATTTATTCCTATTTATTTCATTTATTGCACTATACCCGCCATTGCTTATATACAATGTTAAGCAAAGTTACTCCTTGTTAAATCTCTTAAAATAATCATCAATTTCTTGTCTCAATTCAATTCCAACTCTTTCAAAACATCCAAGTAAATCATTATATGCACCTTTACCACCAAGAAAATCCCAAAATTCTTCGGCTACTTTTAATTCTTGTTCTAAATCAAGCATTCCTGCCATAGTCCAACGACTGTATGGTTTTGGTTCATATGGATTATATGGGATAGCAATTAATGTATTTATTTTTGCATCTGGTTTTTCTGATAAAACGGTTGCAACCCATTCCAAAAGAGTTCGTTTAAATTCCTTAAAACCACCTTTGTTTGGTTTTGCTGTTTTTATATCAAACAAATATATTTCTCCATTTTTACTTTCAAGATAAACATCAACTCTTGTCGGTTTAACTGTTCGCATTTCACCTTTCTGACAAACTTTACGGATTATTTCTATCTCTTTTTGTTTATCAGGTTTTATATTTGCAGCAGTCAATTCGTCCATTATTTTTTGGATTTCATATTGGGCTTGTTCACTAATTTGTGTCCCGGATTTCATTTGAAGTTTAGCAACTCTAAATCTGCTTGATGCCAATGAAACTGCAACCGGTTCAAAAATTGTTGTTCCAAAATTTGTATTCAACGAATGAATAAAGGAATATAGAGCAAGTCTATCTTTGCCCAAAAGCCGAGTATGAAATGGCATTACAGCTGGTTCAGGATTATAGGTATTAAATCTGTTTCTTAAACTGTTTCTAATAGTATCTTCTACTGATTGTGTTTGTTCTTTTGATAATGCCATTATTTTTCCTTTAAATGAAATATTATTTCAGCATAAGCTGATTTGTTTTTTTCTGTTCTATTCAAAACAGGACGTTTATATTGATTAACGATTTTCATTCCGGATTTTTCGGCAATAGTTGGATACATATTGTATTTATCGTTTGCTACAAGAAAAATATCATAATTATCTTGCAAATACTGCTTTGAATTTTTCAAGACTTTTACAATACCATCAATGTATGAACTTCTTGCTTCACGCCCTTGTCCTTTATAAAGCGGACCAATTTCCAACTCATCATTTCGCTTGAAACCAAATAAATCATAAGCATAAGCGTGTTGTTCGTGATAATCAATTAATCCCACATAAGGCGGACTTGAAAATATTCCTTTTACTTTTTGCTTTTTAACTAATTTTGCAAATTCAGAGTTTTTACTTTCAAGCGCGGTAAAAATATCAATATTCCTTGCATCACCTTGTAAGCAAACTTGAAAAGTGTTTGTTCTTAATTTCTCAAATTCTTGTAATCTTTTAACAGTATCTTTGCTGTATCGCACCCACCAAGAATAAATTGAAAACAAAGGTTTACATATTTTCCCGTGTTTACCGCAATAATAAGTTGTTGTAACCGGTTCTTTAAGGGTTGCCAAATCAGCGTGAGTTGTTGCTCGGCAAGAGCGAATAGTTCTACTTAAAATTATTGTAACAATTTTTTTTGTTGTTGGATTTTTAATTTTTTTTAATTGCTCAAAAGTAAAATCTATTTCATCTTTAACAGGTTTTAGATACCATTTTTCAAGAAAATTACTTTTTGTGTCTTGCCTTATTTTAAGATTATATTTTTCTCTAAGTCTTTCAAAAGTTATTAAAAACTCTTTTTCTTTTTTCGGAGTATATTCTTTTTCTATTATCTCTTTATTACGGACTTTAATCTTAAATTCAGGAGATGGGAAATATTTTTTATTGAAAACATTTAGTTCTTCAAGTAATTCATTTTCAAACTGAGCATTTTTATG
>JALWEC010000545.1 GCA_027036655.1 Melioribacteraceae bacterium | reverse complement strand
ACGGCAATTAAAGGATAATATTTTTCCCAAAAATGCTCATAAAAAAGAGGCCCGGTTGCGATCATTCCTAACAAAATCACGAAAGGAAGAACCATATAACCGGAAGGCAAAGCTCCTTCGGGTTCCTCTCCGACGGTAGCTTCAGCTTTGTGTTCAACAACTTGCTCTTGTTTGTTTACCGCAGTTTTTCCGGCTTCCTGAGCGAAAACCTTTGTTTCCGTAAAGGAAGCAACAACGAATAAGAGCAACGCCAGCATGAATAATTTTTTCATTTCAGTTCCTTAATTATTTTTATGGTGTATTTCTGTAAATCAATCTTGGGAAAGGAATTGCTTCTCTTAAATGCTCTATTCCGCAAATCCACGCAACCGTTCTTTCAAGTCCGAGGCCGAAACCGCTGTGAGGGACAGAACCGTAGCGTCTTAAATCAAGATACCATTGGAAGAAATCCAAGGGCAAATCATGTTCTTTAATTCTATCTACAAGCGTATCGTAATCATCTTCGCGCTGACTTCCGCCGATTATCTCTCCGTAGCCTTCCGGAGCAAGCACATCGACCGCGAGAGCAAGTTTCGGATTTTCGGGATCGCGCTTCATATAAAACGCTTTAACTTCGGCGGGATAACGATGAACCATTACCGGTCTGTCGAATTGGTTGGAAATTGTCGCTTCGTCCGGAGCTCCGAAATCATCTCCCCATTCGAAATCACGTCCGTTTTCATGAAGGATTTTAACCGCGTCATCGTAAGATATTCTCGGGAAAGGACGAACGACAGACTCTAATTTAGTTGTATCTCTCTCTAAAATCTTCAGTTCTTCTTTTCTATCTTCAAGAACGGTTTGAACAATGTATTCCAAAAATTCTTCGGCTAAATCCATATCGTCGTCCAAATCATAAAAAGCCATTTCCGGCTCAACCATCCAGAACTCGGTTAAGTGTCTTCTTGTTTTCGATTTCTCGGCTCTGAAAGTCGGACCGAAAGTATAAACTTTTCCGAAAGCCATTGCTCCCGCTTCGGCGTAAAGCTGACTTGATTGAGTAAGATAAGCTTTACCCAAATCAAAGTAAGGAGTTTCAAACAGCGTTGAAGTTCCTTCGCTGGCATTGGGAGTAATAATCGGTCCGTCGAAAAGAGTAAAATCCCGCTCGTCAAAAAAATCACGAATAGCTTTTACAATACGATGACGAATTTTAAGGACTGCATATTGCTTGCGCGAACGCACCCACAAATGACGGTGATCAATCAAAAACTCAACGCCGTGTTCTTTCGGTGTAATCGGGTAATTCTCCGATTTGCCGATAACTTGAAGATCGACGGCGTCCATTTCATATCCGCCGATTGCTCTCGGCTCTTCTTTAATTTTCCCGGTAATTTCAAAAGATGTTTCCTGCCCCATGTGATCGGCAAGTTCAAAAACTTCAGGCGTAACATTACCTTTAAAAACCACGCATTGCAGATAACCGGTTCCGTCCCTCAGAATCAAAAATTTAACTTTACCGCTGGAACGTTTATTGAATAACCAACCTTTTAAAGTTACGGTTTCGCCCACATGATTTTTTAAGTCTTTTATATAAATCATAACTTTCCTAATATTTTTAAAATTTAAATGGTAAAGATATTTACTCTGAGCAATAATATCAAAGTAAATATGATTAAAAGGTATCTTTTTATTTAAACTTTAGAGAAATCTGAGAATTGATGAAGAATTAAGCGCGAATTATATTCTATTTTAGCAGTGTAGATACGAAAAATCAAAATAACAGTTATTGCCGAATGTTCAACAGCTGTTTAATTGCTAAGGTTGAATACCGGTGAGATTGCTTCCCCCGCATTCTGCGGAGTCGCAATCCGCCCGAGGCGGACACGTGTTTTTTTAACCCGAAATTGTAATTAGACCAAAAATTTCTAATGACTGCCATTAGGAAAAAGTTGACTTAAGTTATTAAAGAACAACAGGTTAACTAACTGCCAAGCTGTTAATTTTAGAC
>JALWEC010000544.1 GCA_027036655.1 Melioribacteraceae bacterium | reverse complement strand
AAACGGTAATTGTCGGTTGATCTGGATCATCGGAGTTAATAGTAAGTGTTCCGTTGTCTGTTCCCGTTGCGGAAGGAGTAAAGTAAACCATTACGTCTTTAGCTTCTCCGGCAGCAAGGTCAAAACTCGGATCGCTTACGGTATAATCTGTGTTATCGGTTGTTAATGAAGTAACATGCAGTGTATCCGTTCCGTCATTTGTAACGTTAACAATCGCACTGTCTGTTTGATTAACAAATAGTGTTCCGTAGTTAATAGAATCGGGAGTAACGGTAATGTTTTGTACTCCGGTAACATCTAAAGTACAAGCGACCGGAACTGCAGGATTAGCAGGGTCATTACTGGTTACGACAACATTTGCCGTATATGTTCCTCCCATTAATCCGGCTGCGCTGAAGATTACGTTTTCCGGAGTCGAATTGCCCGGCTCTACTGTTCCGGCAAGCGGATTAACGGATAGCCAAGCCGAACCGCCGGATAGAACTACGTCGTCAATCTCGGCATACCACTGCCAAGGCGAGGAAGCGGTGGTGTAATAATGCCATCTCA
Organism: Melioribacteraceae bacterium; assembly: GCA_027036655.1. Taxonomy (GTDB): domain Bacteria; phylum Bacteroidota; class Ignavibacteria; order Ignavibacteriales; family Melioribacteraceae; genus WGAL01. The sequence continues at coordinate 5,582 of JALWEC010000544.1, read as the reverse complement.
AAATAATGTTTGAAGTGCCGGTTGGAATTGCATCATCGAGAAGAATTGAGACCGCTTCGCCTGCTCCGTGCAAATCGCCGTGGTCTTCATTCCAACTCATTATTGTATTCCAAGTTACACCGCCGTCGTAACTTGCATCCAAATCCAAGAAATCATTTGAGCCCAAAGCTTGGAAGTTTGCATTATACGATAAGTATAAATCTTGGCGTCCCATTATGTTTATTTCCGGTGTCCAAAGTTCTGCGTTAAAAGGACCTGCAACAGCATCACTGCTTACGCAAGCAGCTTCGCCTGTACCGCCGGTGTAGTTGCTTTCGCCGTATTCTGTGTTGGTTTTCCAATCAATTCCTGAACCTGCATTATCTACATCTGCCCAACCTGCCGGTGGAACGCCATTTTCAAAATGCTCTTCAAGAACAACTTCATCTTTGGAAGAAAGAGCATAAAGCGTTTGATATTTACCGTTTCCTACGGTATTAATATCATTTTTCTTTTTAGCTTCCTGGCGCGGAGTAAGGGATTTGGGCCAAACTTGTTCGCCGGGATATTGAATTTCAACAAGATATTCCAAGTTGCTTTCTGCAGAAGCATCATTAGATACGGAGAATGATGTTGTATCTGCTCCGCCTGTAAATAATGAAGCGCTTAAACTTGTCGGCGTAACTGTAACTGACGGAGGACCGTCTGTCGTACCGGAAGGAGAGTTTGAAATCGGGGAAGGATTGCCGAGATTATCATAAGCCTTAATAGCAAAATAATAAGTAGTAGCGAAATCCAGACCTTTTAAAGTATCAACTTCCGGGCTCCCCGAAGGTTGAGGAATAATATTGTTCGGATATGGAGTAGCATCATCCCAGTTCGCATCGGTAATTGGTGAAGTGCTGTAACGGATATCGTAGGAAGATGCCGTTCCGTCTGTCCCATCGTCTCCGGTTGCAGTCCAAGCTAAAATTACATTGTTGGAGAAAGCACCGGTTACGGCAAGATCATTTATTGCAGCGGGAGGAACGGTGTCAATTTCAAACACGAAGTGAGCAACTCTTGTGCTCCAGTCCCAAGCGCCGTTTGAGTATTCGTTAACATACCAGAAAGTTGTTCCGTCGGTAGGGTCAACAGTCATATTGGTATAATCGCCCCAGCGGTTAACGCTAGTTTGTGCTGCCGGACTTTGATAAACGGTTTCTTCCTGAATTGTCATCTGTCCGAGCGGATCATTAGCATAACGTCCGGTAACTCTGATCTCAGGGGTAATTGAAGAACTTGATGCGGAATAGCCAAGCGCAATATTTCCGTTCACATCCATAGCAATACTTCCCATCCAGCGGTAAGTATCATCGGGAGAATAAGTACCTTGCTGATAAAGCGACCAAGTGCTGCCGTCGCTCCGCAGTTCGTACCAGCGGATTGCAGCTGTGCCGTTGCCTTTATCAACAGTGTGGTTTGTAACCATTCTTTCATCGCCTGGTCCAAAATAGCGGTACTGCAATCTGTACATCAAACGACCTGAAAGCGCGTCCAATGCGTCGGAGGTGCCGGCTTGAGGAACGCAGTCGCGTGAAGAACAAACATCAGCGTAAGGATCAACCGGAATGGTATTCGGTCCGACAAACATGGAATTGGAAGGGGTATCCCAATCAACAATAAATCTGTATAATAACAAGTTGCTCGAACCGTCTAATTCGACGAAGATACCCGGAGTTCCGGCGGGAGGCGTATTTGTTCCGTCCAAGTCGGCAGGAAGCAAGGAAAAAACGCTGCCGCTTTGTTGTAAGAAAATCATTTGAGCATTAGGGCTACCCACTAACATAGAGTCTCTCTGTAGTGCAGCAACGCCGGCGCCCATAAAGTTTAACGAACTGGCGCTGAAACTGTTAACGCTCATATAATATGCATCAGGCCAAACTCCTAACTTAGGATAATCAGGCATGTTGTCCAGTTGGAACGCATATAAATACCACGAGCCTTGCGGATCGTCGGTTGCAGATACAGCAACTAATTCATAATATGGTCCGTCCGGGAAATTAGGTAATGCAAATTGTGAAACTACCCAACGTCCGGCCATTTCATCGTAATTAACGATAGGGTCGCCGTCGTTTGTTCCGGACCAAGGACCGGGCAAATTTGCCCAAAGCGTGCTGTTATCGGCAGGCCCGTATAATAGTTGTCCGTTTTTATTATAAATCGCAAATGAAAGATTAATCATTTCGAGATAATTACTCGGACCAACGTCTCCCATATTGTCGGGAGGAGCAACGCCGGAAACGTTATTAACTCCTTCGAAACTGGAAATATCTTTCGGATTTAATTTTTTAATTCCCATTGTGCTTTGCAAAGCGGGATCGACGTCAAATGTCTTAACAGAATTTGAGTGTCTGTCGAGAGAAGGGTTGGGAATCATTTTGGACATGATTTTCCAAGCCTGATCTCGGCTTTGCGGAGGTATGGGGTGCATTGTGGAAAGTGGTTTTGTTTTAGTAAATGCAACTGCTTTCCTCGCAGTGATTTTTTGTGCAAAGGAAAGGTTAGCAAATAGAAAAACGGCTAAAGTAAGCATAAGAAAAAGCTTCTTCATAGAGCCTCCTTTTGTAATACATAGATAGTTAATTAGTTTGCCATAAATAATATAAAATATATTTTTTATTATGTACATAATACTCAAAACCATATAGAGAATTTAGAAAATCAAATCAAAAAAAACAAAAAAAAATATTTTAAAAAAGTTCGGTAAAACTTGATTTTAATTTAAATACTTTTTCGTAAGTTTAAGAGTGAGACTAATCACATCTGATAATAAAAGGAAGGATTTAATTTGCTGCTTATAAAAATAACTCCCGATAAATGCGACTATTGCGGAACATGCGTAGGCGTTTGTCCCGAAGACGCTATCGAGCTTACCGATTCGACAATAGACATTGACGAAGACCTTTGTACCAACTGTTCAAAGTGCGTTTGGGTTTGCCCGATTGACGTTTTGATTTTTGATAAAAATAAATTGAAAGATAAAGAATGAAAATAGATAAAGAGTATGATGTCGTTGTTGTCGGCGCCGGGCCCGCAGGCTCGATAGCCGCAAAGTTTGCCGCTGAAAAAGGCGTATCCGTTTTAGTCCTTGAAAAGGACAGGGAAATAGGAACTCCGGTCAGATGCGGTGAAGCCGTTTCTCATGAAGGGATAGCCGAGTTTATTGTTCCGGACGAAAAATTTATTTCTTCACATATAGATAAGTTCACTTTAATTTCACCGGACGGGACCGAAGTTACAATTCCGCTTGAGCAAAAAGGATATATGCTTAATCGCCAACTTTTTGATAAAGCTGTGGCAGAAGATGCAATGCACGCCGGAGCTAAATTTATTACGAACGCTTATGTTCACGGATTGCTTTTTAATGATAGCATTGTGAGCGGAGTTAAAGTAAAATATTTTGGCGAGGAATATGAAATCAAATCGAAAGTTGTAATTGCAGCAGACGGTGTGGAGTCGCGAGTTGGAAGGTGGGCAGGCTTAAGCACTTTTGTAGATTTCCGTGAGATGGAAGGAGCTTACCAAATTGTAGCCGCTAATGTTAGCGTTCCTACCGACACGTTGATATTTTATTTCGGAGAAAATGTCGCGCCGGAAGGTTATCTCTGGGTTTTTCCGAAAGGGGAAGGAAAGGCAAACATAGGGATAGGCGTTAGCGGAGAAATTGGAAAAACAAAATCAGCGTACAAGTATCTTAACGAATTTATCGATAGAAAATATCCCGAAGCTTCAATGCTGTCGGCGGTAAGTGGCGGCGTTCCCTGTACGCCCTCTCTTGAAAAAATATTTGCTCCGGGAATAATTTTGGTCGGCGATGCCGCCAGACAAGTAAATCCTTTATCCGGAGGAGGTATTGCAAGCGGAATGATTGGAGGAAGTATCGGCGGAGGCGTTGCCGGAGAAGCTGTAATTGAAAATCGTCCGGATAAACTTTCCGAATATCAGGAACGCTGGGAAAAACGTCTCGGGAAAAGACACAGAATATTTGATAAAGTTAAAAACGGAGTTTACAATTTTTCGGACGAACAGTTTAACGCTCTTGCAAAAAGTTTCAGCAAAGTCCCGTTCGAGAAAAGAACTCTTGGGAACTTATTTAAAAAAGCTTTAATCAATCAGCCCTCTTTGCTTATTGAGGCTGCTAAAATTTTTGTAATGGATTAGAGAGGAAACCTAAAATGAATAAAGATGAACTGAAGAAGAAAGCGGCTGAAAAAGCCGTTGAATATATTAAGTCGGGAATGGTAGTTGGACTGGGTACGGGAAGTACTACCAAGTTTGCAATTGAGAAAATAGGCGATTTAATAAATCGTGGGGAACTTAAAAATATCGCAGCGATACCAACATCAATTGCATCCGAAAAGTTGGCGCGAGAACTCAAAATTCCTTTAACGGATTTTTCCCGCGAAACCAGAATCGATATTACAATAGACGGAGCGGACGAAGTTGACAGAAATCTGAATTTGATTAAAGGGGGCGGGGGCGCGTTGCTTCGCGAAAAGATTGTCGCCCAAGCGACGGAACGTGAAATCATTATTGTTGACGAGACAAAAATATCTGTGCAGTTAGGGGAAAAGTGGGCTGTCCCAATTGAGGTAATTAAATTCGCCGCCGGACTTGAAACCGAGTATTTAAAATCAATTGGCGGGAAGCCCGTTTTAAGGGAAGTAAACGGCAGACCATTTGTTACCGACGAAGGGAATTACATCCTTGATACGAATTTCGGAATTTTGAAAAATCCCGAGCTGCTTGCCGAGATGCTGAATGAGCGCGCCGGGATAGTTGAACATGGCTTGTTTATCGGACTTGCGGCAAAAGTGATTGTTGCAAAACCGGAGGGAATAGTAGAATTGGAGTAACTCATATCTGCGTGATTATTATTTTCTCAAAGACTATATTCAATCTTATTCCTTAACGAGGTAACTTCTTCCTTAACGGATTCGTTTGTATGAATCAATTCTTCAATGCTGTTTTGCGCGTGTATTACAGTTGAGTGGTCGCGACCTCCGAAATGAAGCCCGATAGTTTTAAGGGATGCGTTTGTTAATTTTTTTGCCAGATACATTGCAACTTGGCGCGCTAGCACGATTTCTTTTTTTCTGTTTTTCTCGCGCACCTTATTTTCCTCGACGTCGTAAAATTCACAGACTACTTTTGTGATTTGATCAATCGAGATATTGGAAGGGCGGTTTGTAGCAATTTCTTTCACGGTTTTTTTCACAAGCTCAAAATCAATTTCCTTTTCATTCAAAGAAGAATTTGCAAGGAGTTTAATCAGACATCCTTCAAGCTCTCGTATATTGGAAGTAATATTGTACGCAATGTATTCAATAATTTCGTGTGAAAGAGATATACCGTAATTAACGCTTTTGTTTTTTAAGATTGCGATTCTCGTTTCGAGATCCGGCGGTTGAATATCGGCGGTTAATCCCCATTGGAATCGGGAAACCAAACGTTCGTTCAATCCTTTAAGTTCCTTCGGCGGTTTGTCGCTGGAGAGAATTATCTGTTTACGGGACTGATGAAGCATGTTAAAAATCTGGAAGAATAAATCCTGCGTTTTT
>JALWEC010000543.1 GCA_027036655.1 Melioribacteraceae bacterium | reverse complement strand
TATTCAATTCCGCCCGATACCGGAAATTATTCGGTAATTGCCGAGATTCTGTTTGACCAAGATGAAAATTCCTCCGACAACTTGTTAATAAAATATATCTCGGTATTTCCGCCTAAGCCGCAATTCGGGAATATCGTAATTAACGAAATTCAATATGAACCGGTTACCGGAGAACCGGAATGGGTTGAACTTCAGAACGAAACCGATTCCACAATCTTTAACTTGAAAAATTGGCGCTTTGCCGATAAAACAAGCCGCCCGTTTATCACTGAAGAAAATATTTTTCTCGCTCCGAAAAACTTCATCATTCTTGCCTCGGACGACGGACTTGCGGATTTCTACGATATTAATTCGAGAATTATCGTAATGAATTTGCCTACGCTCAACAACTCCGGCGACAATCTGAAGTTAGCCGATTCGCTCGATACCGTAATTGATTCGGTCAATTATCTGGATTCGTGGAATCACTCTCCCAAGCATTTTTCCCTCGAGCGTATTTCAGCTTCCGGCGCTTCGTCGGATTCAAACAATTGGAGCGGTTCGGTAAATCCTTCCCGCGCCACGCCGGGATTTGTGAATTCCGTAACTCAAAAAGATTATGATATTCTTCTTAATTCAATATTTTATCAGCCGGAAAACGCTCTCGCCGGAGAAGACGTTACCCTTTGGGCAGATATTCAAAATATTGGTAAAAATGGAATGAGCTTCGCGCTCGAACTTAATTTACTTACTTTTGCCGACTCTCTCCCGGTCTCCAATCTCGAAACTTTATCTCTCTTTCTCGCTGCGGGCGATTCGGCGACGGTAAATTTTTCTCCCTTTCAACTAACGGACGAACCGCTGCTTCTTTCGGTAAAAATTATTTTGGACGACGACCAAGATACTACCAACAACTGCGGTTTAATAAACATTTTCCCAAGCTACCCTACAAGCAGTCTCATAATAAATGAAGTCCAATTTGCTCCGGCTAACGGCGAGCCGGAATGGTTTGAACTTGAAAACGTCTCCGATTCTCCCGTTGATCTTGTAAATTGGCGAATGTCCGATTTGCTGAGCGTTCCGCACACCGTTACAATTTCGGATTCCTTTTTTATTGTTCAGCCGCACAATAAATTGGTAATCTCTAAAGACAGCTCGATTTACGATTATCACGAATCGATTCCGTCCGAATTAATAGTTACGGCGTTTCCCAATTTAAGCAACTCGGAAGATGGAGTTGTAATTCGGGACGCCAACGGGAAAACAATCGATTCTCTTCTCTATTCTTCGCGCTGGGGCGGGAGAAACGGAAAGTCGCTCGAGCGGATTCTGAGCTTCGCCCCCACAGCCGACAGCGCGAATTGGGGAAGTTCGACCGACGGCGAACTCGGAACGCCCGGAAGAAAAAACTCGATTACACCGTTTGATAAAAATCTCGCGGCTGTTGCGCTTACTCTCAGTCCGGATTACATCACCGTATCCGATACCGCTTCTGCAACGGCAAAAATAAGAAACGCCGGTTTGACTGAAATATCCGGTTTTTCCGTAAAATTTTATAACGACAATAACCTTGATTCGCTCATTGAAGAAAATGAACTTTTCGCGGAATCCGACTATGCGGCGCTTTCTCCGGGAGATACGGCAAACCTGACGGCAAACTTTTTCCCTTCCGATACGGGAAAATGCAGACTTTTTGCAGTTCTGAATTTTCCGGAGGACGAAAACCGGAATGACAACGCCGCGGCAATCGAAACTTATATCTTTCCTTCGAAACCGAAATACGGCGATGTTGTAATAAACGAAATTGCGTATCGCCCGCCGCAAGGGCAGCCGGAATGGATTGAGCTTTACAACAGAACCGATTCCACAATATTCAACTTACGAAAATGGCGTATCGCAGACAGAACCTCGTCAATCCGAATCACTCTCGACACCGTGTTATTTTATCCGCATAGTTTTGCCGTGCTTTGCCCGACAGACACACTGCGGGATTTCTTTACGATTGATTCGGGTTTGG
>JALWEC010000542.1 GCA_027036655.1 Melioribacteraceae bacterium | reverse complement strand
GCGGATTTTAACGGCGGAATTAACATAAGAAAAATAAGTCCGGTGAGAACTATAAACGCCGCGTCTCTTAATCCGCTTAAATAATTGCGGGGATTGAATTTCAAATCATCGTCGGAGAGCAAATCAAGCGCGCGGACGAATGCCGCCTCAATTAAATCGGCGGAAAAATCATTGTACTCTCCCGAAACCAAATCGAGAACATTTGCCAATTCGTCCTTAACCTTACGGTTTTTCATCCCGATTAACTCCGCCCTCGAAATTAAATCATTCAAACGGATTTTTTTGAAAAGAGGGAGAATCGATTTGCCGGATATAAACAGAAACGCCGAAAGAACGAAAAAAGCAAAAAGTAAAACTATGATTGTTCGTCCCGAAGAGGAAAATCGAAAAAGAGCTTCAATCATCGTAAAGAAAAGAAACAAAACTACCGTCGCAATAAACCATCTTATTCCGGAAAGAAAAAAATTAGCCGTTCTCTCTTTAAAAATCAGCGACCGGAGCCGCTTTTCAATTTCAGCGTAACTTTTGTTCCGGTTCATTGCGTCAGCGCCCACAAAACAAGGTTCACGCCGAACTTCAGAGCTTCCTCCCGTTTTTCCGGCGGGTCTTTGTGAACTTCCGGATCAACCCAGCCGTCGGAAGGATTGCTCTCGTAAGTGTAATAAACAGCCAATCTTCCATTTATAAAAATCCCGAATCCCTGCGGCGCTTTGCCGTTATGCTTATGAATCTTCGGAGGACCGTAAGGAAATTTGTACGGCTTCCGGTAAAGTCCGTAATCAAAAGGAAGTTCAAGAAGTTTTTTATTCGGGAAAATTCTTTTTATCTCGCGCCTAAAATATTTGTCCAAACCGTAATCGTCGTCAACATAAAGGAATCCTCCTTTTTTCAGATATTCCCGCAAGTTGGAAATTTCCTTCTCCGTCAACCTCATATTTCCGTGTCCCGTTGCAAAAAGGAAAGGATAATCGAAAATGTCGGTCGAGGCGGCGTCAACAAATCTGTATTTGGCGTCGGTTTTTATTGTAGTGTGTTCGGCTACATAATTCAGAAGATTAACCTCCGCCGAAGGATCGTTGTACCAATCGCTTCCGCCGCTGTATTTTAACCTTGCAATTTTAAAAATATCGCCACGCTGCCCGAACTCGGGAGAAGAGAAAAGAAGAAAAACAATTACAAACAATATTCCGCTGCGAGTCACTTTCTTCCTTCTCCCCATTTCAGAACTTCGATTTTAACTTTCTGCAAACCTTTAGTCTCCATTCCCAAAGCCCTTGCCGTTCCGAGCGATAAATCAATTATTCTGTCGGGATGTTGCGGCATTCTGTCGTTAACTTTAATAACTACGCTTTTCATATTGCTTAAATTTGTTACTCTGATAATTGTTCCCATCGGGTAGCTCGGGTGAGCCGCCGAAAGTCCGTTCATATTGTAGATTTCGCCGTTGTAAGTCGGATTTCCGTTAAAATCATCTGAGTAAAACGACGCTATTCCGGTCTCGGTTGCAAGAACTTCAGCAGAATCGGGCAAATCGGAATAACGAAGCGAAGGCGCGCTTTTTATCACTTCAGCCGAAACGCCTTTTTTACTGAAAAAGCGGGGCGCCGAGGAACAGCCCGCAAGGAATAAAACAATAATTATATATTTGGGAGAAATTGGTTTCATTTTGATTTTTATCAACACCAAACTAAAAAGAGTAGTATTTTTCACTATCCCTTTTCCGGTTAGATTTGAAATTTAGAGCAAACTCCTTTCTTTGTCCGAATAATAAAAAAAGAAATATAAATAATTTGATTCTCATTAAAACGAATTTCTTTTTATACCAAAATTGTCATTAAAAAAATTTCAATTGGAAATTTCGGATAAAAAAAGTTTATTATAGCATCCCGCATTCTATTGAATCCTAAGGATTCATATATTTATGAGCTTACTTAAAAAACTAATAAAAACCGTTAAAACGGTTTAAGCCTTTACAATAGTTTCATTAACCCACGAC
>JALWEC010000541.1 GCA_027036655.1 Melioribacteraceae bacterium | reverse complement strand
AAATGAAATATCTGACTTATATGCAGAGCAGTGTCGCTCCTACGGAGCTAATAGATTATGGCGCGCACTCTTTTTACAAAGGTAACACTCCTACGGAGTTACTTTCTTTTTATAAAGAACTTTATCCCAAAATTGTCATTAGAATTTTTTCTAATCTAAAATTTTTAAGAAAAAGACTATTTTTTGTAACGTAGATTGCTTGCAATCTGCGAAAAAACAGCATAATGCTAAATTGCACCCGCAGTTCGCCTAAGGCGGACTGTGCTACAAATAGAACGAGTAAGATTTTCTTACATGTTTTTTTGTCTAAAATTAACAGCTTGACAGTTAGTTAACCTGTTGTTCTTTAATAACTTAAGTCAACTTTTTCCTAATGGTTGTCATTAGAAATTTTTGGTCTAATGACAATTTTGGGTTTAACAATCTAACTGCGAAGCAGTTTAATTCACAATAGCCCCGAATTTAATTCGGGGTTAATGAAAAAAACAACGCCAACTGCAAAGCTGTTAAATTAACGCAAATACTCTTAGAAACCTTTGCAAAACCTAAATTTGTCATATTGAGTTCGCCACAGCGAAGGTGTGAGCCGTCCGAAATATCTCTAAATTCGGTAAAATTACCGGCTCTGATATTCTTCTTCCCGACTTTGTCGGGACTCAGAATGACATATAATTGGGTTATGCAAAGCCTTCTCTTATATAAATTCGACACGTCTCCGCTCTAAGAAATGAAGAAACAAATTTGCTTTAATGCAAACTACCGACGGCAAATTTCTTGAAGGAGTTTATCAATTCGGACTGCTGCCCGACCAAGGCAATAAATTTGAAAATTCTTGTAATTTCAAAATCCGCAATGTCTATTATTTTCAGTTCATTTCTGATAAGTTCATTTTGAACCGCGTTAATTGAAACAAAAGCAGCGGAATCGGAAAATTTAAGATATTCCTTAATCGCTTCGGTGCTCCCCAATCGCATCTGGATATTTAAATCACGAGTCTTTATATTTTTTGCGGATAACGCCGAATGAATTATATCAAGCGTCCCCGAGCCGCTTTCTCTGATTATCAGCGGAATATCAGGCAACTCACTTAACGTGATTTCACTTTTCAGCGTCCTGTTACGAGCCGAAACCACAAGCACAATTTCATCCCTCAGAAAATCCTCATACTTAATTTGAGGAAGATTTGAATTCCCTTCAATAATTCCCAAATCAATTTTCTTTTCAATCAGAAGTTTTTCGATTTGTTCGCTGTTTCCATTCTGTAAAGATAGATTAACGTTAGGAAAACGAACCTTAAACGAAGATAAAATCTTCGGTAAAATATAATGAGAAACAGTTGTGCTCGCTCCGAGTTTCAGATTACCCGCTTCCGATTTCTTTAAAATATTGATTTTTTCATCAAGCTCCTTGTACAAACCATGTATATTTAATGTGTATTGATAAAAAAGTTCGCCGGCGGGCGTAAGACGAATAGCGTTACCAAGCCTTTCAAATAAAGCTTCGCCCGCCTCCTTTTCCAATTCCTTAATATGATTTGTAACCGAAGGCTGGCTTAAAAACAACTCCTTAGCCGCCCGCGTAAAACTAAGTTTTTCCGCAACAACCTTAAAAACATATAATCTAAAATCATAGTGCATATATTTATTTTAGCAATTTCTGATATTCATTATTAATTATTTCCCAAGCTTCTAGCATATCTTTCTCTTTTGTGTGAAGTCCGGAAATTACCAATCGGATTGCGTATTTCCCTTTAAGCTTTGTGTGAGATAAAAACAACTTTCCGGTGGAGTTAATATTTCCCATCAGCTTTTCATTGAAGCGGTTAATCTCTTCCTCGCTCTCATTTCCCGACGGAAGCGCTCTGAACGAAACAACGCTGAAAGGCGCGGGAGCTAATCTTTCAAAACTATCTGATTTGTCGATAAGATCTTTAAACTGATTAGCCAATCTGATATGTTCTCCGACAATCTCCGCAATACCTTCTTTCCCGAAATATTTAATTGTGAGCCAAAGTTTCAGCGAGCGGAAACGCCTCCCGAGCTGAAGTCCGTAATCCATGTAGTTGGTTACTTTACTGTCCTCCGCCGTTTTCAGATATTCCGGAACCAACGAAAAAGCGCTTTTAAGCGTTTGCGGTTCTTTTGTAAAAAAAACGCTTAAGTCAACGGGAATAAACATCCACTTATGCGGATTAACCACAATAGAATCCGCATCTTCCCAGCCTGAAGTAACGACCGCATTTTTTTCATCAACAACAGCCGCGGTTCCGCCGTAAGCCGCATCAACGTGCAGCCAAATATTATTAGATTTGCAAATTGCGGCTATCTCTTTTACAGGATCAATTGAAGTTGAAGAAGTTGTGCCAACTGTCGCGACAACCGCCAGCGGTGCTATCCCCTTCATTTTATCTTCGGCTATTGCTTTTTCAAGCTCGTATGGAATCATTTCAAATCTTTCGTTAGTGGGAATTTTTCTTATTCCGTACAAGCCCAAACCGAGCGTTATTGCGCTTTTTTCTATTGAGGAGTGTGCTTCCTCGGAAATGTAAACTCTCAGCTTAGGAATTTTTCCGTTTCCGGATAGACCTTCGTTGCGAATAACTCCCGGGAATTTTCTTTCTCTTGCCGAAGCCAAAGCGTGCATCGAACTTACCGACGCCGTGTCATAAATAAAGGGAGTAAACTCATTTGTTACCCCTAGCATTTTCCGATACCACTCCAGCGTTTTCTCCTCAAGCTCGGTAGCCGCCGGAGAAGTTTTCCAAACCATTGCATTTTGATTAAACGCGGCGGATAGGAATTCACCCAATATTCCGGGGAATGAAGACGTGGAATTAAAATACGCCATAAATTTAGGATGATTCCAATGCGTGAGCGCGGGAATAATTAAGTCGTCAATCTGTGTTAAAATCTCTTCAAACGATTCTCCTTCATCGGGAGCATTTTCGGGAAGCCGGTTTTTTAACCAATCCGGCTCAATCTCCGGCAAAACTGGAAATGATTCAATTTTAGAAAAATAATCAGCGATATAATCTGAAAACTTGTAAGCGTGTTTCCTGAATTCTTCACTGGTCATATCTCGATTGTGTATCATCTTTAAAAATCCTTTTCAACTTCTTGTAGCCAATCCAGAATAGTTTGGCTCAATTCCAGTCGTGTATTGGCAAAAGAGTGATTATCTTTAAGCAGCTTGCTTTGCAAATTTTTATTGAACGGGTATTCATTAAACGCATTAACAAAAGGATGATAATGATATTGAGGCTCGGAGGTTTTATCGTATTCTCCGGCGATAAGTAAAATCTTCTTATTCTTGTATTTTGGGATAAGCCCGATAAAATTCATCTCTTCCTCGTGGGCAAGCATTTCGGCTACAAGTTTTTTCCCCGATGAATTTTCAATAAAGCGCGCGCTCCAATCCATACGCTGTTCCGCAACGGGAAGGAATTCCGGATGTTCGCGCAAGTAAACTCCGAGAACTGCAAAATTAAAGGGCGCTATTGCTACGGCATGTCTGATTTCTGCCACAGTAGCAAGAGCGTTCAAAGCTTGGGAGCCTCCGAAACTGTGCCCGACAAGAACAATTTTTTCCGGATCAACACGATAGCTGTTTCCTAATTTATTTTCACGAAGAATTTTAATTACGTTTTTAACATCCGTTATAACATTTTCAAAATTAAATTCACCTTCGCTTCCCCAGATTCCGCGGTAATGAAATCCTACTACATTCCATCCTGCGCGCAGAAAGATGTGCCCTAAATCATACGCAAATTCGGAGCCCGGGAAACCGTGAAGAAGAAGAATTGTCTTGCGTGGCTCATTATCCGTATAAGCAAAAATTGTCCCTCTAAGTTTTTCACCTTCGCTTTCCAAGATTATTGTGGTAACCACAGCTTCGTGCTGAGGATTGAATTTTAAGTCGTCACAAATAGGGTTAAATTTCATTTGCTCCACCTTTCTTCATCATACTTTTTTTATGTTTTTCAATCTTAAATATAAACGGAATCGAAAATAAAATTGTTGTTCCAACTATTTTATATGTAAGCTCCAATGTGAATAAATCACCTAAAATTCCAATGATAAGAATTGCCCCGCCACCGATAAAAAAATTAATCGTTATATAAACGCCGTTAATAAACGCGGGACGTTCGGAGCGAAGATTATTAACCACCGCCAATAAAATCGGCGTCGTCCCGAAACTTACAAGTCCGAGCAAAATAAGAAATCCCAAAGATAGAATTCCATCGTACAAAACAAATCCCCAAAGAAAAACCGGCGCAAGTAAAACAATAATTATCAGAGTGTTTCTTCTTCCGAGTCTGTCGGAAATTGTCCCTGAAATAAAGGAACCTGCCGCGCCCGAAAGCTGAAACACGGAAAGAGCTATTCCCCCCGCCCAAACAGTTTCACCTTTCATGGTAATAAACGTGGGGAGAAAAGCCGTTAAAGCTCCTTTCAATAAAGCGATAAAAAAGGTTGCGCCGGCAATATTACCAAACAACGGGTATATATCCTTCAATGTTTTTGATATTTTATCGGTTTTTTCTTTCTTTTCAAAAGTCTCGGATATCTTGAATTTTCTCAACCTGAAAAAAAGTATTAGCGATGCTAAAAGTCCAATCGGGATCAATTTCCACGTTCCTTCCAAACCCCAAAGGGAAACAGCCCCTAATATTACAAGAGGTCCGATGCTTCGGGCTACTTCTCCGCCAAACATGAAAAAGCTCATTCCTTTCCCTACTCTCTCTCCTGATACGCTTCTGATAATCACCGGCGCGGGGACATGAAACATCGAAGCGCCAACTCCCATCATCAGAAGCAGGATTACCAGAAATGTGTATGTGGGAGCAACGCCGAGTAAACTCATGCTTATTGCCGTAACAGAAGGCGCCGCTATAAGTAAGTAACGCATCGGGAGCTTATCCGCGGCTAATCCGACAAAAGGATTTAACAAACTCGGAATTCGCTGAATCATCGAAAGGATTCCGGCAAGCCCGAGCGAAAATCCCAACTTATCAATCAAGAGAGGAAGGATCGGCGCAAGGAAAGATGAAAAAACATCATGTATAAAATGAGCGGAAGAAATAGTAATAACATCAAGTGTCTTAAATTTTTTTTGTTCAGAATTCGTATGGTTCAAACAGTTACCGTAATTTATTTTTTTGTATGTTCAATAATTTCGGAAATTTTAGAAATTATATTTTTTAATTTTTTAACTTCAATCTCTAACTTATATACCCGATAAGATTCCACTCTTTCCGTAGCTCCCAAAAGCCAATTAATATCACACCCGACACGCAAAAATCTTATCAGCATTTTAGTCCCGGGTTCTCGGCGTCCGCTGATATATTGCTGTAAATGCTGAGGAGACATCCCGAGAGCTTCAGCCAGTTTAGTGTAAGAACCAAATCTTCTTTTTGCAAAAACCCTAATTCTTGCTCCTACTCCGACAGCAAAATTTGCTTCGTCAAATAAGTCATAATTTTCCGCAGGGTCATCTTCGAATAAATTGAGTTCATATTGATAAGAATTGACAAGCTCTTTAATTCTTTCATAAAGCTCATCGTCAATAATATCAACATCTTCAAGAAAATACTTAAGAGTCGAAAGTTTCATATCAAGTTTGTTGGCAAGCCAACTGTACTTAATACCGTTAACATGAAGCAGGTATTTGATTTCTTCTATTTTACTCATATTTTTCCGGCAATTTGTTAAGTAAAAATAGTTAATAAAGTTAAGATGAAAAAGTAAGAACCCTATAGCGACTGATTTAATTACTCAACAACTTCATCTAACTTCGGAAGCACAACAATTAAAAGGGTAGCCAAAGGTCCGATAAATAAAGAAGTAAGCCACCACAAAAATCCGCTTCTGTTTTTTGCTTGCGCCAATCCCGCATTAATTAATGATAACGTGCCCCAACCGGCAACCCAACCGCCGTCTGCCATATTTCCTCCAAAGAATTGTTGTAGAATAATTAAATATAATAAAAAAGTTACTTTCGGCGGATAGGTGTATATGCAGAAGTTTAATAACTTACTGGAAGAGTAATTTCCAAAATCGATTCAACTTTTTCGCCATCTTTTATCGCGGGAGTAAAATGAGTATATAAAACAGCCACTTCGGCGGCGTCATTTGCGCCGTAAGGC
>JALWEC010000540.1 GCA_027036655.1 Melioribacteraceae bacterium | reverse complement strand
CTTTTACGGATGAAAATTGTCCGAGCGGGAGTATTCAATACAGATTGAAACAAATAGACATAGACGGAAATTTTGAGTATTCTGAAATTGCTGAAGTTGAAGTAGGCGCACCCGTAAAATTTGAACTGTCCCAGAATTATCCGAATCCGTTTAACCCGACTACGACAATCTCTTATGTCATTGCGAGGAGCGGAGCGACGCGGCAATCTCCTGAATTATCTGTCCAATTAACAGTTTACGATATTCTCGGGCGCGAGGTTGCAACGCTTGTGAATAAGAAACAAGCGCCGGGGAAATATTCGGTTCAATTTGATGCAAGCAAATTTGGCAGTGGAATTTACATCGTCAGCTTGAGAGCATTTTCCAATGACGGTGGCAATAGTTTAACAAAGTCGATTAAAATACTGTTAGTAAAGTAGATTTAACTATAACAAATAACCGGAGTAAAAAATGAGAAAAATAAGAACAGTATTATTAATAATATTTTCAATTGTATTAGCGTTAAATATGGAACTATCAGCAGCTGGAACTGCGCCGAGTTCGGGGGACGGGACTTCAACAAATCCTTACCAAATTGCTACTCTGGATAATTTACTCTGGCTAAGTACAACTTCTTCAGTTTGGGATAAATGTTTTATTCAAACAGCGGATATTGACGCATCAGCGACTTCTACTTGGAATCCGGACGGAAGCGGAGGTTATTACGGCTTTTCACCGATTGGATACACTTCTCCTTATTTTACGGGAACTTACGACGGGCAAGGACACACAATCAGTCATTTGTACATCAATCGTTCAGACGATAAGGCGGAAGGTTTATTCGGTTATGCTTTTTCTGGAGCTACAATTAAAAATCTCGGTTTGATTTCCGTCGATATTACAAGCAGTTCGGATGCCGGAGCGTTAATAGGTTCAAACATTCATTCATTAACCGTTACAAATTGTTATAGTTCCGGATCTGTTTTAGGGAGATACGAAGTTGGGGGATTAATTGGGTACACGCGAAATTATTCGGGAGAGACAAACGCAATAACAAATTGCTTTAGTAAATGCAATGTTTCAGGCGTAAACAGCGGCGATGTAGGGGGATTAGTTGGCAAAGCGTACGGCGCATCCGATGGAAGCGGGAATTTGGAAATATCAAACTGTTATTCGTCGGGAAGCGTTTCAGGGACTTACAACGTTGGCGGTTTGGTTGGGAAAAATTATATATATTGCAAGGTAGAGAATTGCTACAGTCTTGCAGATGTGCACGGTATTAACGACCGTGTCGGCGGTTTAGTCGGATATAATTATTATCATAGTTCAATCGCTAATTCTTATAGTAAGGGACAAGTTTCCGGCTCGTCAAGCGTCGGCGGGCTTGTGGGAAATAATGATAATGGAAGAGCGACTGTTACAAATTCATTTTGGGATACGCAAACATCCGGACAAAGTTTAAGCGACGGAGGAACAGGAAAAACAACCTCACAGATGAAAACAGAGTCAACATTTACCGACGCAGGTTGGGATTTTGTAGGAGAAAGCGCAAACGGAAGCGACGATTATTGGGATATAAACACAGATAGAAATTTAGGTTATCCTTATCTAAGTTGGCAGACTTTTGCCGAAGGAACGGCTCCGAGTTCCGGCGATGGAACTTCGGGAAATCCTTACCAAATATCCGCTCTCGATAATTTACTTTGGTTAAGCGCGCATCCTTCTTCTTGGGATAAAAATTTTATTCAGACCGCAAATATCGAAGCTTCGGCGACTCAGAGTTGGGACCTTGAAGATGGCTTTTCTCCGATTGGGAATGAAACAACTAAATTTACGGGAGTTTACGACGGCGACAGCCATACAATAGGTTCTTTGCATATTGATCGTTCGGGAAAATATTATCAAGGAGTTTTCGGATATACGAACGGAGCCACAATTAAAAATCTTGGAGTAACCGATGTTGATATTTCAGGAAAAGGAATTTCCGGCGGTTTGGTCGGAAAGAATGAAAACTCATCGGAAATTTCTCATTCTTACGCTATCGGAAGCGTTTCGGGAAATGGCGCGGACATTGGAGGACTGACCGGCTATAATAATGCAACCATTAGTTATTGTTACAGTTCTTGCACTGTAAACTCAACCGATGATTATACAGGCGGATTAGTTGGAAATAACGAAGAAATAATATCCAATTCTTATGCAACGGGCAATGTTACAACAACCGGAGATTATGCAGGCGGATTAGTTGGAAGTAACGATGGAACAATATCTAAATCTTATGCAACCGGTAATGTTACAACAAGCGGAAATGATGCCGGCGGGCTTGTCGGTTTTAATATGGGGACGAGCGTTAGTAATTGCTATAGCCGGGGAAGTGTTTCTGGCGGATACGAAGTAGGCGGATTAATTGGAGGAAATTATGCCGATGTTAGTAATTCATACAGTACGGGAAGCGTTTCTGGGACGGGCGATGTCGGCGGTTTGATTGGATACAATAACAGTAAATCGACGATAAATAATTCGTTTTGGGATAAAGAAACGTCAGGACAAAGCACGAGCGCCGGCGGAACGGACAAAACTACTTCACAGATGAAAGCAAAAGCAACATTTACGGACGCCGGTTGGGATTTTGTAGGAGAAACAGCAAACGGTAGCAACGACTATTGGAACATTGACGGAAGTAAAAATGACGGATATCCTATTCTATATGGTATTGACGGAACACTGCCTGTTACACTTTCTTCTTTTTCAGCGAATGTTTTCCGGAGTTCCGTTGAGTTAAACTGGCAAACCGCAACAGAAGTAAACAATTATGGTTTTCGAGTTGAAAGGAAAAAGGAAAAAGTTCAAACTAGCTGGGAGAATATTGGATTCGTTGAAGGACACGGCAACAGCAATTCCCCGAAGGAATATTCTTTTACGGATGAAAATTGTCCGAGCGGGAGTATTCAATACAGATTGAAACAAATAGACATAGACGGAAATTTTGAGTATTCTGAAATTGCTGAAGTTGAAGTAGGCGCACCCGTAAAATTTGAACTATCTCAAAACTATCCGAACCCGTTTAATCCGACAACAACGATTAAATATAAAGTTCCAAAGATAGAGAAGGACGGTCGGATAGTAGGGCAGAGAGTAAAAATAATTATTTACAACGCGTTAGTGAGTGAAATCGCGACTCTTGTTGATGAAATAAAAGCGCCGGGAAATTATTCGGTTAGGTTCGATGCGTCCGGACTTTCGAGCGGGATTTATTTTTACGCGTTACGCACGGATAATTTTATTCGGATGAAAAAAATGATATTAATGAAATAGAACTGTTGAATACCAAAGGTTAAATTCATATAATATAAAAAATCAGAAAACAAACAAAAGAGAAATTCTATGAATATCCGACTCGAACGGAAGATACTCCTGCTATTGATTTTTCTACCTACGATTTATTATGCGCAATTAACTCAAACAATTCGCGGTAAAGTAATTGACGAGGTAACAAAATATCCTTTGCCGGGCGCAACGGTAATAATTCCGAATACAAATCCGTTAATCGGAACGGCAAGCGACGTTAACGGAAATTTTAAGTTGGAGAAAATTCCTATCGGAAGAGTTAGCGTTAAGGTCAGTTATGTAGGATATAACGATAAATATTTTTCAAATCTTGAATTGACGGCGGGTAAACAGCTTACTTTAACCGTAGAGCTTCAAGAAAAAGTTATTCAAATGGGCAGCGTTGTCGTTACGGCGAAAGAGGATAAAATAAGGTCTTCTAACGAATTTGCTTCCGTCAGCGCGCGAACATTCAGCATTGAAGAAGCAAGGCGTTACGCCGGGAGTCTCGGCGACCCGTCTCGAATGGCGCAAAACTATGCCGGAGTAGTAGGTGCGGACGATTCCAGAAACGACATAATCATTCGCGGCAATTCTCCAATGGGATTGCTGTGGAGATTGGAAGGAATCAATATCCCAAATCCAAATCATTTTGGCGCAAGCGGAACAACCGGCGGCCCCGTAACTATTCTGAATAACAACCTTCTTTCGAACTCGGATTTCCTGACCGGAGCTTTCCCCGCAGAATATGGAAACGCTCTATCCGGAGTTTTTGATTTGAAAATGCGAAACGGAAATGATGAAAAATATGAGTTTGTCGGGCAAATAGGATTTAACGGCTTTGAATTGGGAGCGGAAGGACCTTTTGCCAAAGGAAAGGATGCGTCTTTTCTGATTAATTACCGTTACTCAACATTGGCAGTGTTAAACGCAATTGGACTGAATACTCTTGCGGGAAGCTCAGTCCCGCAATATCAGGATTTAACTTTTAAGTTTTATGTCCCGACTAAGACAACGGGAATCTGGACTTTATTCGGAATCGGCGGATTAAGTTATATTAGGTTGTGGGACAGCGAAAAAGATAAGAGTGAATCTTCCTACGGCTTGCTCGGAACGGACACCGACTTCGGCTCGGATATGGGCGTCGTGGGGCTTTCCAATGTTTATTATTTTAATAAAAAGTCTTTGCTGAAAACAAGCGTTTCCGTCTCGGGAACGAGAGCTACAACCGCGATTGATTCTTTGAAAAACAATAACAGAACAAAGACGCAGTTTTATCGTTCCTCCAATGCAGAAACGACAATCAGCTTTTCGGCGGATTTCACACACAAATTAAGTTCTAAAGATTTTTTTAACGCGGGAATAATAATAGACCGCGACAATGTTAATTTTATTGACAGCGTTCACCGGTTTGATGAAAACGATTTTTTTAAGCTGACCGATACTAAAGGAACAACGGAGCTTTATCAAGGTTATTTTCAGTGGAAGCATCGATTTAGCAATACTCTTTTTGTCAACGGCGGACTGCACTATCAGCGTTTGGCGCTGAATAACAGTTCTTCGCTTGAGCCGCGTTTCGGAATCGAGTGGCAAACCGGGGCGCATATTCTCAGCTTCGGATACGGACTGCTTTCACAAACTCAGCCTAAAATTATTTATTTTGTGCGAACCGAATTACCCGACGGAAAAATTGCCGAGACCAACAGAAACTTGGGATTTACTTTCAGCAATCAGTTTGTCCTCGGTTACCAGTATTTAATAGGAAATCAAATCAGGATAAAAACGGAAGCGTATTATCAGGCATTGCGTAACGCTCCTGTTGACAAGGGCAACCGGGATTATTCTATGTTGAATGAAGGAGCGTATTTTTATATTCAGCAAATTGATAGTCTTC
Source organism: Melioribacteraceae bacterium (assembly GCA_027036655.1). Taxonomy (GTDB): domain Bacteria; phylum Bacteroidota; class Ignavibacteria; order Ignavibacteriales; family Melioribacteraceae; genus WGAL01. The sequence continues at coordinate 949 of JALWEC010000540.1, read as the reverse complement.
GCAATCTTGGGTCCGGACGAAACTACGGACTTGAACTTACTTTTGAGAAATTTTTGAGCGAAAATTATTATCTACTTGCAACCGCGTCTCTCTTTCGTTCTTTTTACAAAGGGTACAACGGAATTGAACATCCGACGGTTTTTGATAATCGTTATGTCTTTAATCTTTTGGGAGGATATGAATATAACGTTTCGGAAAACAGCAAAATAAAAATTGATTTGCGATGGGTTTACGCTGGAGGCAGACCTTATACGCCGATAGATGCGGCGGCTTCACAGTTGGAAAATAAAGCCGTGTATATTTATTCGGAAGCTAACTCCCAAAAGCATCCCGATTATTTTCGGATTGACTTGAAAATTTCATATCGGGTTAATATCGGTTCAACCGATCAGGAATGGGCGCTCGAAATTCAAAATCTTACGGATCATCGGAATGTATTTCAGCAAGTTTGGGACCCAACACACAACAGAATAAAAGTCGATTACCAGCAGGGATTTTTCCCTATGTTTTTATACCGGATTTATTTTTAATTCGCCAACCCAAGCTTCAGAAGGTTTTGAATAACCGAATAATATGTAATCCAAATGAGCTGAATAATTTAACAATCGGTTTAACAGGCTAGGTTGAAAATTCAGGAGTTCGCCAAGGCGGTGCCGCGCTTCACTATGTTTCGCTCGCAATGACTGTTTGTTCGTTTAAATATTAGCGTCGTTGCGAACTGCGACGTTAGGAGCAGTGAAGCAATCTCATCGGAAAACACGCGGATGTTGAATGTTCAAAATCGGTTTAACGGGTGAGGTTGAATACTGGTGAGATTGCCACACCCTGATTTCATCAGGGCTCGCAATGACAGAATTTTTTCGGTTTGTTTTTAATGATGTTTTTCCCAAATCTGAAATCCCATTTACCGCGTTAGCTGATAGTAATTTCCATAAATTAAAAACAAGTA
>JALWEC010000539.1 GCA_027036655.1 Melioribacteraceae bacterium | reverse complement strand
AAGTCCATAGGCAAACAAAACCCAAAATCCCGGGAACTACGAAGTAGTTCAACTAAGTATGTAGAGTTGGAATAGTTTTATAAATAAAATATTTCCAGAACATCAAAAAATAATTCAGCCATTTTAAAAGAGGGAAACCTGCAAACCGGTTAAGAAATAAATGATTTACCATTAACCAACGTCCGTCACGGCGGATAAGCCGTTGGTTAACAACAACTTAGCGTAACAACAACCGTTTTAACAGTTTGTAGTTGTAAAAAACAAACATTATTTTGACCCCCGAATCTCTGATAAAATTCTTATTCCTTGTTTTTAGCCGATTATTCAAGTAATTTTGCTGTTACAATTTTTTATGAACATTGATGAGCAATATGGAAACAAATAACGAAAGAGACGACAACCGATTACAAGAAAAAGCAGTTCCGTCAAACAACGCAAATACGACTGAACAACCCGAAAAGACTGAAAATAAAGGGGAATCAAATATCAGTAAAATCGAATCCGGCGAAGTAAAATCACCCGATGAAACAAAAGTATCCGGAGAAGAAAAATCTCCGCGCCCGGAGCGAAACAGAAACAACAGAGGAAGATATTACAGAAACAGAAATTGGAAAAATAAGAAAAAACAATCCGCGCAGCCGAACAGTGAAACACCCGTGAAAGACGTTAACGCGGAAGAAGATAAAAAAAGCGCTCCCGTTTCCCCGGAAATAAAAGAAAGCTCGGAGACAAAAAGTTTCGTTCAGTCCGGAAAAACTCAGCCGAAATTAATTGAAGCAAAAAAGGAAGAACAAAAAGTAACTGAGAAACCGAAACCGGACACAAAGAACAAACCGGCGCATAAGTCTGTTAATTCAAAGGAAGAAAAACCTCGAAACCGGAAAAATCAGCAGCCGAAACAAAAAGAAAATAAACCTGCGCCAAAACCCGTGCAGAAAAACGTAACTGAGAAACCGGCTGCTCAGAAAAAAACGCCTACTCATATTCCTCCGAAGAAAAACAGCAGAAATAAACCGGCTGTAAAAAAACCGGTAAAAAAAGCGATGCCAATCGCAAAAAAAGATAACCGTTCTTTCCCCGGAATAAAATCCGTTTCAATCGTTATTCCTCTTCTTAACGAGGAAGGTTCTCTGCGAATATTGTACAACGATATCAAAAAGGCAATAACTCCTTACTCCTTTGATTACGAAATTATTTTTATTGACGATGGCAGCACCGACACATCTTTAAATATTCTGCGCGAGTTAAGCCGCCGCGATAACAAGGTACATTATTTCAGTTTTAGAAAGAATTACGGAAAATCAGCCGCGCTGAATGTCGGATTCAAACACGCAAAAGGAGACGCCGTAATCACAATGGACGCCGATTTGCAGGACGACCCTGCCGAAATTCCGAATCTTCTGCGAAAGCTTTCCGAAGGTTACGATTTGGTTTCCGGCTGGAAGAAAGTCCGCCACGATCCTTTTATCAAAAGGCATTCCTCAAAGTTTTTTAACTATATGACGCGACTATCTTCCGACGTTAAAATTCATGATTTCAATTGCGGATTAAAAGCGTACAGAAAAGAAGTTATTAAAAACGTTTATGTACACGGCGAACTTCACCGCTACATTCCGGTGCTTGCCGGACAAAAGGGATTTAAGATTACCGAAATTCCCGTAAAACATCATCCGAGAAGATACGGAAAAACCAAGTTCGGAATTTCCCGCTTCTTCAAAGGATTTGTTGACTTACTCACTATTCTTATGATTACGCGATACGCGACGCGCCCGCTTCATCTGTTCGGATTTATCGGCACGATTTCATTTGCCGGCGGTTTTCTCATAGACGGTTATTTAACTTTTGAATGGCTGCTGCACAAAACTTCCCTAAGCAATCGTCCGCTGCTGCTGCTCGGACTTCTGATGATGATTGTCGGCGTTCAGCTTTTTGCTATCGGACTTCTCGGAGAACTTTTTGTGCATAAGTTCAGAACGGATCTTGATTTTTCCATCAAGGAA
>JALWEC010000538.1 GCA_027036655.1 Melioribacteraceae bacterium | reverse complement strand
TATTATTGAAATAAGAACTTAGAAGTACAAGGGGAAATATTTTTCGCGATAACTTTTTACAAAATGTATTCTTTCAAATCAAAAGTTCTTTTATCAAAAAATTTAACTCTGAATAGCTGAATCCGAAGGATTCAAATATTGATAATAGAATGTATCAATTTTTATATACGACCCCAACGGGGTCGCATAAACTTATATGTAAACGAAATTCTATAGACATATAATCCCTTCGGGATTAAGAAAAAACTAAGTTTTGAATTACTGAATTTTGTTCACTATTGGTAAAACAAAAATTGTTCTAATTAATTCCCGTTCCGCTTGTGAATTTACTTTTTACTCAATTTACTATTTCCTTTTTACCGCTTCAATAAGAAGATAGTTCTTAAAATCGATTTTAATTCTATGCTCGCCTTTCTTTAAATCTTTGAGCTTTTTATTATTTACATAATCGTAAAGAGTGTAACGGCTGTTTTTGTCTAATCCTCTTAATTCAACTTCTCCTGAAAAATTCTTTGCATAAAATGCGTAAAACAAGTTGCCGTTTTTCTCTATTACGTGAGTTTCCGGTTTATCAAAGCCGATGTCGTAAAGTTCGCCTAAATATTTTCCTTTTGGAAGTTGATATTTGTTGTATATGTCAATCCACTTTTTCCATTCTTTTTCTTTTGCTTTTGTAAGACTGACGTCTCCGCTTTCGTTATTAAGATAAATCCCTACCGGCCAAGTGAATTTTGTTCCGATAATTCCCCCGACGCCGATAGTGGATGCGAAGTCGTCCTTGTTGTCGCTTAACTCAACGTGATCGCCGTAATAAGGCGCATCGGGGCTTATAAGCGCTTTAAAAGTCTTTCCCTTTAACCGAATCTGCCACGAAGAAACCGGATCGGACGCGACTACTTGATTAAGGTAGGGAAGCATATAAAAGTTGTATCCTGTTCCGCAAGGACAAACTTCGATTACCGCATTCGGATTTATTTTTACGGCTTCGTCATAAATTGTCCGGAAAAAGTTCGGCATCGCTTCGGTTGATTCTTCCGGTCTTTTATGATGATGCGCTTTATTGTAGCAAGGGGGCGCGCCGTTTAAGTGTTGTCCGTCAATCTTTAATCCGTCAAACTTCCAATCTTGAAGGAATTTACGGACTAATTTCTTTGTATAATCAAGCGTTTCTTCGTAAGCGGGGCAAAGATAATAGCTGTCCCACCAAGTGATATCTTCCGGCTTTTGCTCTTTATTCAGCAAAAGCATTTCCGGATGTTTTTTTATTAAATCGGTACCCGGATCAACCGCAAGAGGAGCCCACCAAAGTTTGGCTTTTAATCCTTTTCGATGAATCTTTTCGACAAACTTTTTCATATCTTTTTCGCCGTGAGGGAATTTTTTGGGATTTAAATACCAATCGCCTTCGGCGGTCTGCCAGCCGTCGTCAAGAACAACCCATTTATATCCGAGTTTTTTCACTTCCGGCAAGGTACCGAGAACTTTCTTTACCGTAAATCCCCGTTCATATCCCCAAGCGCACCAAATCGGTTCGTACGCGTCTTCAGGAGGCTTGTTAAAGCGAAATCCGCGATATTCCCGCATAAACTTGCCGAACATTTTCAGAGTGTGAAAATAGTCTTTTTTATGCGTCGAAATAAAAGTTGTAAAAGTCGATAATGATTTCCGGGATGCGAGCGGGATTTTCTTTTCGTATTCTATCTTTACTTCCGTCCCTCCCAACTTCGGATTGCGCACTACGGGGAGCGAAACCAGCTTAGGGACTTTTTCAACGTGCCCGATTGCGAAGCCGAAATTCTTATTCCAAATGTCAACAACGGGAACTCCACCGCCGTAATCCGTTGCGTTCATCCCCATATAGTTTTTTCGGTTAAATCCGTTTTTGACTTGCAAAACCCAATCGGGGCGGTCTTCATAAGTCGCGCCTTGATAAGACCAAATTATTTCCGACGAGTCTTTCTGCGGAATTACGTAATCGTTATTTACCCATTTATCTATCGTAATCTTTTTCTTTGAGAGATTGGTATAAGTTACTTTTGTTAAAATAAAATCGGGGAAATCGTCATAACGCGTTACGGTAAGAGTTTTGAGAATATTGTTTTTGCTTTTTCCGGTGATTGTCCAAACTCGTTTTCCTTTTTTGTCATTTTCCTCTTTTTGCGATATTAGCGAAAAGTCTGTGATTTTTCCGCTGTCAGCAATGATATACTCGGACGGGGTAAAAGAGTCGGTTATTTTTTTGTCGGGGGAATAATCGGAAAAAACTTGAGTGTAAAGTTTACTGTTTATCTTAAGGTGTAATCTCCCCGATGTTATCGTTATTTCATCCTTCCGGTTGGAACACGATGATAGAACAAGCGCTAAGACAAGCAAGAATAATTTGGCGTGTTTTATTATTTCCATTGTCGGCAATTTCCTTTTTCGTTGTATTGTAATCTCTAATCAAATCAAAACGACTTATGCAAAACTTTCTATTAAATTGGTAAAATAATTTTTCCAAACATTGTCGCGGGAGTGTTTTTATCTGTAAATTTTAATTTTTCCGGTTTCTCCCTGAAAATCATTTGCCGTAAGCGTTACAAAAAGCGAACGCGATTCTGTGTCAAAACGCTTTTTGACAACTCGAATATTTTTGTTCAACGAACTAATCTTTTTGAAATTCTTTGTCTTAATCTCAATTTCCTGCGTTCCGTATGTCCTCAGTTCAAATATAAGATTATTGTTTACTTTTTCGATTGAGTAAATATTGCTTGTTCCGTTGTTGATTACAATGTTCTCCGGGATTTGCTTCCCGATTTTAATTTTAACGGAATATTTTTTCTTCTCCAATTTTGGAATAAACAAAAAGCCGAAACCGGAATCTTCATAATACGACGGAATTTGTTTGCCGTCAATTTCAGCGTAAGATATATGTTCGTCCTTTTCAAGTTTTGTTTTAAGCGTTAACAATCCGAGCAGCGAGTTTTCGTAAATTTCATCGGGCATTTTCCGGTTGTCAATTATTATTTCTCCCGATTTTTTACGGGTTACTTTTGTATATTTTTTATATAGCCATTGTGAATAGAATTGCTCCGTGTTTTTTGCGTAGTAATGCGTTGGGCTTGCTTGTATATTTTTGAAAAAGTCAATCCATTTCCGATTAAGACTTTCCTGTAAAAAATCGTCCGTGGCAAGCCAATTGCTCCAATGAGTTTCGATTACGTTCGTTTTAAATTCTTTTAGCGGACGTTCCGGCAGCTTACCGACCATGTACCAGTCGTTTCCGTAATTATAGCGGTTCAGAACAAGAACGCCGTGATCAATACCGCCTCCGAATTTAATCGGGGGATTTAGCTCCTCGACTTTTTCAAACCAGGTATTTGCGAATTTAATTCCATATTGTTGCAGTACGCTTGTCGTGCTGTACTCACCCTCGGGATTCCAATATAAAGCCCACCCGCAGGGAACAAAGCTTTCCGGAAACGAATGACCGTTTGTTTTATCCAAACCGTACTGGGATAAAATTTCCTTGTAACCTTCCACGTGTTTGTGCAAATCGGATTCATCCCACGGCTTGTCGTTTTCCATATCGTACCATTCGGCGCGCGTACGTTTACCGTTTTCCCAATGCTCATGCCCGATTCCATGCAGCCCGAATTCAAGATAGGCGGAACTGTCGCGGACAAAGTTCATTATTTTAATTTGCTCGGGAGAGATATTTTCGGAATTGTCCCAATTTCTTCCGGCTTGCGTCGCCGTGGGATAATTTTTTAATATATTTAATCTGTCCATTTCCGCAAGAACAAATAAACCTTGGAATCTTATTCCCAGTTCTTTTCCTACTTCAATAAAAGGATGATAATCGGAAGTTTCCATCTTTCTCTTAAATCCGATTCTCCACGGACCTCCGGTTTCTGCAAGGGAACCGCCGTTCATCCAACCTAAATCGTCAATTGCCGTCATAAACGGCTCCGGAAATATTACTCTGTTCAACATTTTAATTCCTTACAAAATCATATTGCGTCAAGCCGCAATTTTTAGTTTTTAGTTCAATGTATAAAATCCTAAAAGGCATAAAAAATCTACATTATCTGCGTAATTCTTTTAAATAATAATTCAAGTATCCTACCTACCGAGCTGAAAATAAGTATCATAAAATTATGATTTTTTGTCTTACGTCTCACGTTTTACGTCTTTCATTTGCTTGAAAAATCTTGACCTAAATAACGAGGATTTAAGTTACAATACTACAGCACGATAAAGATTTTTCCGGTTTTAACTCCTACATCGGAATATATGTAATAAAAATAAACGCCCGATGAAATCAGTTGATTGTATTTGTTATGTAAATCCCAAATCGCAATACTCGGAGCGAGGGAGTTACCGGAATCGTGATGAATCGTTTTTACTAATTCTCCTGCGGAGTTGAATATTTTAATTGTAGCTTTTAACGGCATATTAACAAATTGCACTTTGTGTTCGTTTTGTCCCTGCTCCCAAAGCGCCGCCGCTTTGTACGGGTTCGGAACAACGCGGACATTGTTTAGATTTTTCTCGGCAACGGGAGCGTGCGGAACAACTTCTACCGTGTTGTTAACATCCTGCGGATTATTGCTGAAGCTGTTTTCCAACGGACCGATAATTCCGTTTCCCGAATCGTATGCCGCAACGTAATAACGGTACTTAATTCCGTTTAATACATTATTATCGGTGAATATATTCACTGTATCGCCGGGGGAGAAAAGTTTATAATTGTCGCCGGGCTGAACTACAACTCTCTGTTGCGACCAGTCGTCGTCTCCGAGATAATACCAAGCATAGCGGGGGAGTGTTTTGTAATAGCCCGTTATTCCGTCAACCAAATCGAATTGTTTTAAAGGAATGTAATGAGTTCCTCCGTCGAAATCCTTAAAAGTATCGTCGCCCCAAGTAACTCCGCCGTCCGACGAACGATAAATTTTATAACCTTCAAACTGCGGATCGTGTTCGCTGTTATTGCTCCAAATCAATTTTACTTTTCCGTCTTCGGGAATTGCTTCCAATTTGGGAGCCGGAGGAGCGTCAACTACCTCCCAGTTATTCTGATATAAAGTAATTGCGCGTTTGGCGTTTTCCTTCAAGTTTTTTTCGCTTGTCCCGAAAACGGCGGCAAAAATAAGCGTATCCGCTTCGCCCGGATTCAATGTGAAGGGAGCCGAACCGAGCGTCTGCAAACCGTCGGCTCCGAGTCCCAAATAGTAACCCGGTCCGCCGTTCTCGGCGTCGGGAACGCCGTCGCCGTCAAAGTCGTCGTCGATTCCGTCACCGTTGCTATCCTGTGGATCGTTTTCATTAACTACATTGTAGTCGAAATACCAGTCTGAACGCGCTCCGTTTCCGGCGGGAGTAGTAGCCTGCATCCAGAAATGGAAAGCGTCGTAAGTGGCTACTTTGTGGTCGCCGCCCGGCATTCTTAAAGCGACAACTCCGGCATAAGGAATTTGGTCGGGAGGAATAGTTCCTCCGAAGGGACTTTCTTCATATCCATCGTCGTCGGTTCCGTAAGCCACCTGTAAAGCGGGATCGTAATAATGGCGGTCTGCGTCATAGCCGATTCCGGGATAAAACTCAGGTATAAAACTAAAATCCGCGTGAATCGCCACACGCATATCGTGTATCGGGGCGCTGCCTACATTCCTGATGACATAAGCCCAAACAATAAAATTTTCGTAAAGCGTTCCTTTCCACGCCATTCCGTGAATTATCATCTGGGTTTTAAGAAAATTCGGGTAAACACGTCCGGTAGCTGTCAACTGGTCAGTTCCACCCCACGCCTCGACTACGGAAAAACTTTCCTGGTCGGCAAGTTGTTTTCCGTTTTTACCGAATCCGGGCCAGCCGGTTACGGAATCTCTTAAAACAGGATCGTTGAGAAGAGGATAAGTAGCGGGCCACGAAACGGGCCAGGTTGATGTATCAGTGCTCATACAAGCATTGTTTCCGTTAACGAATTCCGGATAAGGGAAAAAGTGTTCTTCGTCCCAATACGCGGCGGGACCTTCGTCCATTGTGGCGTCGCAAAATGCGTCATAATTGTCAGCCGGATTCGGCCAACCGCCTACGGCTCCCGAGTCCTGATCAATGGGCGCTCCGACTGCGACTCCTACGCACGTTCCCCAGCTGTAACCGCTTCCTGCGGGGT
>JALWEC010000537.1 GCA_027036655.1 Melioribacteraceae bacterium | reverse complement strand
ATTACGACAAAAGTAAGAAGCGTTGCATAAGTAATGTTAGCTATGTAATTAATAATTGTTGCGTCAATAGTACTTTTTTTAAGCAGTTTAATCGTTATCTTTTTTATTTTCTTAGATACCCAAAACCCAATAATTAATATTACTAAAGCACCTACAATTTTCAGTCCGTACTGCATCAGTATTATTTTAGCTTGTTCAATAATTTGTTCCACTTCTATCTCCTTTGTTTTATGATTATTAGCTTTTAAAATTAATAATTAAATCTAATATTTTTTATAAACCGCAAAACCTTTTTCAACTAAAAGGGAGTTAATATTTTCATATTCTCCTTTTTCATTTTGAAGCCAAATTGTTCCGAGATACCTCCCGTACTTCCCTTTTCTATCCTTTTCCGTCTCAAGAAAAATCTTTTTATTTAAGATTTTCTTACGCAAAAAATCCCGCGACTCCAATCCTTTTTCCCTTTCCGCTCCCCTTAGTTCGGGAGCGTTAATTCCGCTTAACCTTATTTTTTCGTTCATTAGTTTTGTGTTAAATCCCAAGTCGATATTTACGTGGCAAGTATCGCCGTCATAAACGCTTACGACTTCGGCACGATAAAAATAGAGTTTGTTTTTCATTTTTCCCCCTTCTTCATTATATTATGTTAAAATATATGAGAATTATTTCAAATGAAAAAATTATTTATTCTGTTTTTTTTAATTTCCGCTTCAGCCGAATTCGGACAAGACACACTTGAAACAATCGCCTCAGGCGGAATCGGTTACGGTTCAATTTCCTCCAACTCCCCGGCTGTCGGCGCAATGGCTTTTCACATCTCATTATCACAGGAAGTTGGTTTTCTTCCATTCAGATTAAAGGCAAGTTATACTTACCAACGCGATCCGGAATATTTTTTACCGATGAGCGAAACCACAAAACTTTACTATTCTTATATGCAGATAATTAATATCGGCGCCGAATTGTTTCAAATCGTAAACGATTATGTGTCTTTCTCAGAGTATTTTGCTTATTCTTCCGTTTATGACGAGGTCTTCGAAGGTTTAGATAATTGGGCGAACGGAATAATGTTTTCGGCGGAAATCGGCTTTCTGAAAAAAACTTCTCCGCTCTGGTTTTCAACCGGATTTAACTACGGTTTAACTTTTGATAAAAACAGGCCCGATTTTAATGACTTTTACATCAAAGTTAATTATTCGTTCGGTAGAATTTGAATTTCATTTTTCGGATAAGAACCTAAGATTTTAACAGATCTCGTATGAGGATTAAGCTCTTCGATAGCTTTCATCACTCTTCTTTCGGCAATGTTGCCTTCAAAATCGAGATAAAACATCTCTTCCCAAGGATTTCCGATAATCGGACGAGATTCCAATTTTGTAAGGTTCAAATCATATTTTTTAAAAATATTCAGAACTTCAGCCAACGAGCCGGGCGTATGCGAAGTGGAAATAACCAGCGAAGTTTTACTTTCGATTCGCAAATCCAGCTCCACCGGCTTGCGGGCGCAAATTAAAAATCGCGTAATGTTGTTAACCTGGTTGGCAATGTTGCGCCGCAAAATTTTTACGCCGAATAACTTTGCCGCGTCCTCGCTTGCAATAGCGGCGTAAAACGGATTATTCTCCTCCTTTATTTTTTGAACCGACATCGCCGTATCCGCATAATATTCCAACGAAACATCTGGCAAAGTCGCAAGGTAGTTGCTGCACTGTGCGGCGGCTTGATAATGCGCAAAAACTTTTTTGATTTTGCCCGGCACCGTTTCCTCCGTTGCGGCAAGGCAATGGCGGACTTCATACCTCTCTTCGCCAACAATAGAAAGCGTCATGTGAAGAAGCAAATCGTAAACCTCGTTAATCCCGCCGGATGTTGTATTCTCAATCGGAAGGACGGCGTAGTCGGCTTCCCCTTTTTCAACTGCGTGAACAACCTCGTCGAATCGTTTGTAGCTTAAAAATTCTAATTTTTTTCCGCTTTCCTTAAAAAACTTTTTAGTGCTTAAAT
>JALWEC010000536.1 GCA_027036655.1 Melioribacteraceae bacterium | reverse complement strand
TTCTAGCTCTGTTGCTGACGGAGATGTGTTAATCGGGTTCGAATCAAACGGACTTCACACAAACGGTTATTCGCTCGCAAGGAAAGTCCTTTTCCCGAAATACACGCTTGAATATCGTTCGGACGATTTGGAACTGCCTCTCGGTGAAGAATTGCTACGCGTTCATCGTTCATATCTCGACTTAATCAAAAAACTTACAGGAGAAAACTCGGTAAAAGTTTTTTCGCATATTACCGGCGGCGGAATTATCGGCAACACGAAACGAGTTGTTCCGAAAAACAGAACAATTTCAATTAATTGGGGTGCGTGGGAAATTCCCCCGATTTTCAGATTCATTCAACAAACCGGAGAAATTACCGATGATGAAATGCGGAGAGTTTTTAATCTTGGGATAGGATTAATTGCCGTTGTTTCGCCTGAAAAAGTGAGCTCCGTACTTGAAATATCAAAAAAAATGAATTATAATTGTTTTACAATAGGAGAAATAAAATAATCTATGGGGTATTTTTGAAACGATTTAGCGATATTATTTTGTCGGGAATTTTTATTGCGGTTTCTCTTCCGGTTCAATTATTGATTTTTATTATTCTTTATGTTGATTTAAAGGAGTTCCCGATTTTCATACAGTCGCGCGGACTAACCCTTGAAAAATCACGCTTTCGTATGATAAAATTCAAAACGATTAAAACTCTCCCCACTTCGATTTCCGAACACAACGCTTTCCTTAAACCGCGTCTTTCCAAGTACATTTCCGGATTTTGTAAATTTCTCCGCGTTACCGGATTGGACGAAATTCCGCAGCTCTACAATGTGTTTTCAGGTAAAATGAGTTTGGTCGGACCAAGACCTTTGATGTTGGCGGATTTAAAACTGATAAAAAAAGATTTTCCGGCGGAGTACGCGGAAAGAAATTCGCTGAAATCTAAGCCGGGCTTAACGGGACTTTGGCAGCTGTTCGGCAACAGAGAGGAAGGAATAACAAATCTGATTGAACTCGATAAACTTTATGAAATTAACAAATCGTTTTTTCTCGACGTAAAACTGCTTCGTTTTACTTTTGCGGCGATTATTTTCCGTAAGAATTCAGACGCGATTTTCTTCAACGAAGAAAAGAAAGTTGAATTATCCAGAAAACAAATTGCGGTCATCACAAATACGGCTGTTAAAGTTAAAGTTAACCGGGACAAAGATTTGCATTTTCTCAATCTCTTAAAAAGGAAAAACGATTCATATTCGATAGAAATTCCCGAAGGCTACTGGACGAAAGACAACACGATTTCATCCTCCGAGAAAAAGGAAAACTTTCCTAAGATTGTTAACATTAATGATAAATCGAAAACGGCTTAACAAAAGACGCAAAGGTAAAAATTGGTCATTGGTCAGTTAGTCATTGGTTTGCTTTAACCCGTTGTACCGTTATACGAATTGCGAACAAACTGTCATTGCGAGACAATCCCGACTTGTCGGGATTGGCGCGGCAATCTCACCAGTGTTCTGCCTTAGCCGTTAAACCGCTTTTGAATTTTTAGTAATTGCGAATTTGTTAATGAGATTATCGAGAATACAAGTTGGGAGATTCTTCATTTCATTGGCTATTATTTGTGATATTCAGACGGTGACCTTCAGAATGACAATTTTAGGATTTGTGCAATGTTGTTGTCATTGCGAGCGAACGGAGTGAGCGCGGCTCCGCCTAAGCGACTCCTAAATATTCAACCTCAGCAGTTACCGCATTTAGAAAAACACATCGTCATTGCGAAGAAATTGTGCAAACAATTTCTGTGGCAATCTCACCAGTGTTCAACCTTAGCCGTTAAACCGCTTTCGAATATTTAGTAATTGCGAATTTGTTAATGAAATTATCGAGAATACAAGTTAGGAGATTCTTCATTTCATCGGCTAATATTTGCAATATTCAGACGGCGACCTTCAGAATGACAAGTGTGGAGTTTGAGTAATGTTGTTGTCATTGCGAGCGAACGGAGTGAGCGCGGCTCCGCCTAGGCG
>JALWEC010000535.1 GCA_027036655.1 Melioribacteraceae bacterium | reverse complement strand
TTAAAGTGAAATTTCTATTTTAATTTCCTCTTTTTTATCAAGCATTTTTCCTACGGCAATTTTAGCTTTCTCATCGCCTTCGATAACGGCGAGGTATTCAAAAATTTCTTTCTCCACATCCAAAGCGGGAATGTTCTCGAAGCGGACGCGGGTTAAGAATTTGTAAACTTCGTCATAGGAATGTCCCATTTCATCTGCGGAAAGTTTGGCGGCTTCTTCCGGATTTTCCTTGACCCAGTTTACCGCTTTGTCTATCTCGCGAATCAAAACTTCAGCTTCCTTCGGATGTTTTTCGTACCATTCGGAATTGAAAACCACTCCCGCGTTGGGCAGCCCTTCGCTTTCGGGGTGAATTTTTGTCCACAATTCGTTGTATGAAAATGCGACGGAAATATCAGGATTGTTAACTAAGGCGTAGCTGACCTCGGGTTCGCGAAGCAGAGCAGTATCTATTTTTCCTTCAACCATTGCCTGATAAATTTCTTCGGGACGACCGAAAGGTTTTCCGTAAACAAAGCTGAAATCATCCGGATTGTATCCGTTTTCTTTCATTAAGTAATGCGTAACTTTTGCGGGAGGCGCATTATTAAAAAGGGGCATATAAATATCGTGACCTTTGATGTCTTCCCAGCTTTCGGCTTTGTATCCGCGCGTAATCAGATAAAAATTATCCCAAACGGTTACGTGAGTAAGTTTCACGATATCCTTGTTGCTTGCGAGATTCGACATTGCCAAAACGGCGGAAAATGAAAGGTCCGCTTTCCCGTTTACAATCCACCCGAGATGTTTTTCCGTTTCTTCCCAAACTTTATATTCGGTTATTTCAACATTCTTTTTCACTTCTTCGGATTGAAGCAGTTTTAACAAAATCGGATAAACAACCGGAGTAGCGGACTGAACGACCATTTTCGGTTTTCCCGAAGCGTTTTCTTCTTCAGGTTCGTTTCCCGATTCATCGGCAATCTTCAAGAAGTAAAAATGAAACAAATCGTCTGCAATTTTTTCCGTGTAACTCTTGTAACCCTTACTTTCCAAAAGCGTTATCAAAGGCGCAGCGTGGAAATTCTGAATTACTTTTAAGCCTTGATTTTCCTTTAATTTTGCTTCTTCGGATAAAATATCTTTCAAGAAAAATCCTGAAAGTTTTCTCGCGTCAATTTCAACAAATTCGGTCTCGGAAACCCAATCCGGCTTATTTTCGTTTTTGTCCGAGTTCGCGCCGTTTTTTCTAACGCCGAAATTTATGAAATCAAGTAAGTCGTTAATTTCAACTCCGGTAAAGCGGGCAAGCTCTTCAAACGTAGCAAGATTTGCCACAAGATTGAATATCCACGGATCCTGCAGTTTGCTGTAATCGGAAGAAAAATCGAGTAATTTTTCTTTAATCGAAGGATGTTGTTTTATCGCGTCGATTATCCTGTCGTTTTTCTTAATATTCATAATGTTTTTCCTATTTATTTTACTTTTTATCATCGGCATTATTACTTCAAACATAGTTCCTCTTAAATTTTTAATATCACTATTTAAACTTAATCTAAATAGCGATAATATCAAAATAATTAAGTAAAAAAATTACGGGAACAACGGATTGTTTTTCGCCAAGGGAAATTTACGAAAATGAAGTGAACAGTGGTCAGTAATCGGTGAACAGTAAACATTTATCAGTAAGCCGCCGTGGCGGAGTAATAAGTAAAATCCATTAATCCAATCATCCAGGCAACCTTTTGTCCTTTCGTCCGATTTTTCCCCAATTGCTCTTCTTTTTATCCTGTTATTGTTGGGAGAGGATACGCAGGCACTGTCATTCCGAGTTCGCTTTGTCCGGTGAAGAATTTCAAAATTGGAATTGGCAAAAATTCTTGTCCGGAGATTCTTCACTACGGCTGCGTCTCTGTTCAGAAGGAGAAATTAAAAGTAGTTCTACGTAATAATAATTAAGTTTATATTTAGGTCTAAAAAGGTTAAATTTAATTTCAAAATTTTTAGTAATAATCATGAATATGAAAATAA
>JALWEC010000534.1 GCA_027036655.1 Melioribacteraceae bacterium | reverse complement strand
TCCACGTTTGGGATGATAACGGTGGAGTACCCGGTAGCGATTTGATTACCCCGTTTGAGATGACTCCCGCAGCGACAATTGCTCATCCTTACGAGCCAACAGTTGTTGACTTGAGAGATTACGATTCTGAACTGAGCGCTTTGCAAGGAGATTTCTGGATTGGATTTACGGTTCCCGGAAGCGATTCTGTTTGGGTTACTTTAGGACGTAGTTTATCGGATACACGTTCCTACGTTTATGACGGAGCTTCGGCATGGGCGATGTCTGATAGAGAATTCCAATTCCGCGCAATTACAGGCGTTCTTGAACCGGTTGGCGTTAATGACGAATCCGGAATTCCGAAAAAATTCGAATTACAACAGAATTATCCAAACCCGTTTAATCCTACTACTAAGATTAAATATGCACTGCCGAAAGATGAATTTGTAACTTTGAAAGTTTACAATTCGCTCGGTCAGGAAGTAACTACATTGGTTAATCAAAATGTTAGTGCAGGCTACCATACGATTGACTTTGATGCTTCCAACCTTGCCAGCGGTATGTATATCTACAGAATTAAAGCGGGCAACTTTGTTTCAATCAAGAAGATGATGCTTCTCAAGTAGAATTCTTGAAAAGACATTCCTTTAATTCAAAAAGCCGAGTTTTACGCTCGGCTTTTTTTATTGTTTGAAGAATACTTAACGCGGCAAGCTGCATTCCGCAGTGGCGGAAGAATGAAAAATTAGGAATGTCTCCTGCCAAGGCGGAGTGTAAGCAAACGGAAAAATATAACAAATAAACCGTCATTGCGAGGAGCGGAGCGACGCGGCAATCTCATGAATATTCAACCTTCCCTGTTAAACCGCTTTTTGAACAATTTGCAACTGCGAGTTTTCTAATGAGATTGCTTCCCCCGCATTCTGTGGAGTCGTAATGACGCTAAAATATAATTAACTTACCGTCATTGCGAGTCCCGACTTGTCGGGATGTGGCAATCTCCTGAATATTCAGCTTTAGCAGTTAAACCGTTTTTGAATATTCAACATTTGAACGTTTATTAGTGGGATTGCTTCGTCGCACCGCTCCTCGCAATGATGAGACGGAATTGACAACGACAAAGAAAAAACAAACCGTCTGCTTTAGGGGATTCTTTCTTAACTTTCATTTCCTTAATAGTTTGGCGTTAAACTCTAATACAATATATTTGGAACTAAATTATTTTGGTTTTGTACAACCGTTTGTGTTTTAAAAGATAGGAGATAGATTTTGGAAATTACCGAATTAAACGAAAAAATCAGAAATGAGAGCGCCTTTGTCGAAACCCTTTTTAGCGAAATGGGGAAGGTGATTGTAGGTCAGAAAGACATGATTGAAAAGCTTACAATCGGATTACTTTCCAACGGACATGTTCTTCTCGAAGGCGTTCCGGGATTGGCTAAAACGTTAGCAATCAAATCGCTTGCGGGAGCGATGAGCGCCAAATTTCAGCGTATTCAATTTACGCCGGATTTGCTTCCCGCCGACTTAATCGGAACATTAATTTACAATCAAAAAGATGGGGCGTTTCAAATAAAAAAAGGTCCTATCTTTGCAAACTTTATTCTTGCCGATGAAATAAACCGCGCGCCCGCGAAAGTGCAGTCGGCTCTGCTTGAGGCAATGCAGGAACGCCAGGTAACAATCGGAGAAAACACATTCAAACTTGACGAACCGTTCCTTGTTCTTGCAACTCAGAACCCGATTGAACAGGAAGGAACTTATCCGCTTCCCGAAGCGCAGGTTGACAGATTTATGCTGAAAGTAAAAATTGATTATCCCTCTAAAGAGGAGGAACTTTTAATTATGCGGGCAAATGCAGTAAGCGCGCCTCCGAAAATTCAGCCGGTTATTTCTCCCGAGCAAATTTTCAAAGCTCGTAAACTGGTTGAAAGCGTTTATATGGATGAAAAGATTGAGCGATACATTCTCGACATTGTGTTTGCTACTCGCAATCCGGAAGAATTCGGACTAAATTCGCTATCCGAATTAAT
>JALWEC010000533.1 GCA_027036655.1 Melioribacteraceae bacterium | reverse complement strand
ATAAGAAGTTACATTTATTGAGAAAAGCAATAATAGCAGAATGAAAACTAAATCAATCTAAGTTTGCTTGATTTTGAGGACGGAGTTCTTGAAAAATATATTTTCAACTAAGTTTGACTTTTTGCCTTTTCCTCTGTATTTCCGATTGAAGCTGCGGTGTCTTTCATTATTTTAACTTTAAACTTTGTAATCAAGTAAAAAATATTTTGGTAAAATAATAAAAAATTATAAGTTTAAATCTAATTCCTTCCGGCATTGGTGTAAAAAAAACATTCGTAAATATTGACGTAAAAGCAATTATATAAATAGTTATTTCTAAAATTTAAGAAACGGTTAAAATATGGGGAAAAAACAGGACGTAATTTCAGAAATATTTAAAATTTGTCAAGAAAGGAAAAATTTTGAGTTTGATAACGACTTGGTCAGAACAATTTCCAAGAAAATCGGTTTTGGAAATCCTTTCGACGCAACAAAATTAGATAACACTCGGAGATTTCCCGAAATTTTAACTGAAAAGGATTATTTTATTATTCACCTTGGAAACGGACGACATAAATTTATTAAGGAGATATCAAAAGGCTTTCACAAATTTGAAAACATTGAGCCAGACAATATTTTCGATTGGAAATACAGACAAAGTATTCTGAATGAATTTGATACTAGTGAAAGTAATATTTTATCCGTTGGTTTTAATCAAAGGATAATACACGATTTTTTGTATGACGATATTGTAGCTAATCCTAAAATGTATGGTTCGAGGCGCACTAAAACATCTTTGAATTTCTCGATTGGAAAGGAAAAGATAAAAACATACAACTTGCAAATGGAAATTGATTTAACAACCGAATATAACGGCATTGTAACCGTATTTGAAGGCAAAAATAATTTTCCCGAAAACTTCGCCGTTTACCAAATTTATTTTCCGTTTTTATTTTATTTTAATTTGAAAAATTCCAATAAATTGAATATTAATAATATTAACTGCTGTTATCTATTACGAGAAAAGAAAAAAGAGGGTTCCACCATTAAAATTTACCAATACACATTCGAGAATCCATTGGATATGACAAGCATAAAATTGATTAAAAACGCTCAATATAATTTGATTAAAAGATGAAAAGTTTATCCGATAAATATGTGAATAAAGTTTTTAACACGGATGTTTTATCAATTTTGAAAAAGCTTCCGGATAATTCCATGGATATGATTTACAGTGATCCCGATTATAACGTAGGCATTAATTATTCCGGGAAAAACTATAAAAAAAAATGGGATGAATATATTGATTGGTATATTGAGTTGATAAAAGAAAGTATGCGCGTTTTAAAACCGACGGGAAACTTGTTTACAATTAATTATCCTAAGCAAAATGCATATTTATGGGTTAAATATCTTGACCAAGCCGCTTATGATGTTTTCGAATACGTATGGGTTTACAATTCTAATGTAGGACACAGCCCGAGGAAATTTACCACAGCTCATCGCAGTATATTACATGCAACCAAAACCAGGCAAAATGCTTTCTACAAAGATCAGGTTGCACAGCCCTACCAAAACCCCGATGACAAGAGAATAAAGAAAAGAATTGAGATGGGACATAAAGGGAGAATGCCTTATTCATGGATTTATGCCGACCTTGTTAAGAATGTTTCAAAAGATAAAACATTTCATTCTTGTCAAATTCCCTTGCCTTTGTTTGAATTATTAGTCAAAGCGAGCACAAAAGAGAATGACATAATTTTTATTCACTTCGGCGGAAGCGGCTCCGAGATAATTAGAACAAAAAAACTCAAAAGGAACTTTATTAGCTGCGAAATCCATCCGGATTATTATAGGATGATACTTGAACGGTTAAATAACAATGGAAATATTTCACTAAAATATCGTCTTGATTTTATTAAGACGAAAGCGAAAAACAATTTAGAAAGTGATAAGATACCTACATTATTTGACGACAGATTAAACAAGGGAAACAATGACGAGCAAAACCTTGTGGAGAATAAACCTTTTCAGCAATAAAAATTATTAGAAACCTTTGCATAACCTAAATTTGTCATATTGAGTTCGCCACGTTTACCCCCGACTGCTTTTCGTTGGGGACGAAGGTGAAAGCCGTCCGAAATATCTCTAAATTCGGTGTAATTACCGGTTTTAAGATTCTTCTCCCCGACTTTGTCGGGACTCAGAATGACAAATAAATTGAGTTATGCAAAGCATTCTATTACTCAACAGCCAACGTCATTCCTGAGCTATCGTAAAAGTAAACGTGCTCCCTTTTCCTTCTTCGCTTTCAACATATATTCTACCGCCGTGCATTTCCACAAACTCTTTAGAAATTATAAGCCCAAGCCCGGTCCCTTTTTCATCATTTGTTCCGCGCGTTGTTATATGTTTATCAACTTTGAAAAGTTTTTCCCTTATTTTTTCCGGCATGCCAACGCCAGTATCTTTTACGGAAACTTTAACAAATCCACCCTCTTTTTCAGCACTTACCGTGATTGTTCCACCGGCTTTAGTAAATTTTAAAGCGTTGGAAATCAAGTTTCGTATAACGGTCTCAATCATCATTTTATCGGCTTTAACAATAAACGATGAATTCAAATTTGTTTTCAGCTCAATCCCTTTTTGTTCGGCATTTGCTTTCAAAACCAAGAAGATGTTCAAAATCAGTTTATATAGATCAATATCAACTTTTTCCATCTGAATAGCCCCACGCTGCAATCGGGACCAAGTTAATAGGTTCTCAAGCAGTTTATATAATCCGAGGATAGCATCCCGTAGATGGGTGGAATATTCTTTAATTTCTTCCAATGTCAATTCTTCGGTTTCTTCAGCTAAAATTTCGGAAAAACCGAGCAAAGCCGTAAAGGGACTGCGTAAATCGTGAGCGATAATCGAGAAGAATTTATCCTTTTCGGCAACAGCCTGCCTAAGTTTGGATTCCGATTCTTCCAACTTTCTGTTTAACTCGATAAACTTATGTGCTTGATCTTCAGCCAAATCACGGTTAACGGCTAATTCCTCCATAGTTTGTTTCATTTCCTCTTCAAGATAAAGCTGTTCGGTAATTTCAAGCATTGTGCCGACGTTTATTTTCTTACCATTTTCCGAAATCTGAGATAGAAAAAGTTTAAAATAATGCTCTTGGTTTTTTTCAGAGTAAACCGGAATAATATTCTCTTTTTTAAGAGGTTTAATTTCCCGCGTTTCAACCTCGCATAAAAATTTATAAGCGTCGTCAGAAGTGTAGCTTCTCAAATCATCAAAAGGAATCTTTTGATTTTCGGGAAAAGACAAACCGAATAAACCGGCGAATGATTTATTGTATTTTATTATATTTTTTGAACCGTCTGAAAAATAGATGGGAAACGGCAGGTTATTCAAAATATTATCAACAAAAAAAGGGAACATCAAAAAATCGGACGAAGAATTTTCATCACGGGACTTTTCCAAATTCCGAATAATTTCAATCAGCTCTTCTTTTGATTTATTTTCCAGCACGTCCAAAATGTGAATTTTTGATAATTAAAGTTAAACAAAATCTAAAAAAAATTAAACTGTTTTTATTTTGTCCCAATTAATTCTTCTTTTAGTTCTTTCGTAAATCCAATTAGATATGACAACACTTCTTCCGGATTTTTGAAATTATTAACAAGCTCAAGTTTTATCGAATTTTTGTTCTGAACAAGTTGAAAGTTTTTCCCGAGTTTATTCGTAACAAAATTTATCAACGGAGGAAATTTAACTTCATAAAAAAGTTTATCATCCCCTTTGGGAAGAACAATCATAATTTTTCTCTCGGTTATAATAACTCTCTCAAAGTTTAAGTAAGATGCATAGAACTTGATTACCGCCGCCGCCATCATTCTCTGCGCCATTTCAGGAGGACGCCCGAATCTGTCCTTCATCTCTTCCTTTATTTCCTCCAGCTCGTTTATATTTACCATAGAAAAGAGTGAAGTGTAAAATCCCAAACGGTCTCCTTGATTTGGCATATAAGATTTGGGGATTCCAATTTCAAAATATGTATCAATCACGGTGTCGGTTCTGTTTATGTGCTCGGGAAGTTCTTTAAATTCTTCTTTAAATTCATCGCTCTTCAATTCGTTAATTGCTTCGTCAAGAAGTTTTAGAAACAAATCGAAACCGACGGCGTTAATTGCGCCGCTCTGTTCTGTGCCGAGAAGGTTTCCGGCTCCGCGAATTTCCAAATCGCGCATCGACAAATTAAATCCCGCCCCAACATCGGTATATTCCTCGATTGCCTGCAGACGACGCACCGCTTTTTTTGATATCGTTTTTAAGGAAGGAACGAGAAGATAAGCGTAAGCTTGTTTTTCGGCTCGTCCTACTCTCCCGCGCAACTGATGTAATTCTGCCAAACCGAATCTGTCCGCGCGATTAATAATAATTGTATTTACGTTAGGTATGTCAATCCCCGATTCGATTATCTTAGTCGAAATCAGCATATCGAACTTCTTATTCATAAAGTCAAAAATCACTTTTTCGAGTTCGGCGGGCTTCATCTGTCCGTGCGCAATTTTAAACGTTACTTCCGGAATATATTTTTTTAGATAGGAGGAAATTTTATATATCGATTGCACTCTGTCGTGGACAAAATAAATTTGTCCGCCGCGCGCCAATTCCTTAAGTATCCACTCGCGAATTTTTTTCACGTCAAAAACATCAACCTTTGTAAAAATCGGTTGACGATTAGGCGGAGGAGTTGCAATTATCGACAAATCCCTTGCGCCGAGCAGCGACATATTAAGCGTGCGCGGAATCGGAGTCGCCGTAAGCGTAAGCGTATCAACGTTAGTTCTCATCTTTCTCAGCTTCTCCTTTGCCATTACGCCGAATCGGTGTTCTTCGTCAATTATCAGCAATCCCAAATCTTTGAACT
Source organism: Melioribacteraceae bacterium (assembly GCA_027036655.1). Classification (GTDB taxonomy): domain Bacteria; phylum Bacteroidota; class Ignavibacteria; order Ignavibacteriales; family Melioribacteraceae; genus WGAL01. The sequence continues at coordinate 1,307 of JALWEC010000533.1, read as the reverse complement.
TAATATCTTTGGAAATCAATCTGTGCGTTCCGATTACGATATCAACCTTCCCTTTCGCCAAATCCTCAACTATTTCCACTTGACGTTTCCTGGGCACAAACCGCGAAAGCTCCTCAACGCGAACGGGGAAAGGAGAAAGTCTGTCGCGGAAAGTGTTAAAATGCTGTTCTGCAAGAATCGTAGTAGGAACAAGCACCGCGACCTGTTTCCCGTCGTTTACCGCTTTGAATGCGCTCCTGACCGCGACCTCGGTTTTCCCGAACCCGACATCGCCGCAAACCAGTCTGTCCATTGGGCTTGCGCTTTCCATATCCGACTTTATTTCGCCGGTAACTTTTGACTGATCCGGCGTATCCTCATAAAAGAAGGAGGCTTCCAATTCCATCTGCCAAACCGAGTCCTCCGAAAAACTGAAACCTTTTGCCGATTTTCTTTCGGCGTAAAGCTTTATCAAATCCCGCGCAGCGTCTTTTATCCTTTTTTTTACTTTTCTTTTAGACGTTCTCCATTCGGGACTTCCCAATTTTGTCAGTTTGGGAGTTGCTCCTTCTTTGGAAGAAAACTTTTTTACCAATCCCAAAAAATTAAGATTAACAAAAACAACGTCGTCTTCGGCGTAAACAATTTTTAGCGATTCCTGCTCAACCGCGCCAATCTTAATTTTTGTAAGTCCCTCGTATCTGCCGATTCCGAAAGTTTCGTGAACGACAAAATCCCCTTTTTTTAACGATGCGAATTCCTTTGTGCGGGAGCGTTTTCTTTTGTGTTTGCTCGATATTTTTGTTCTGTACGGCTTCCCGAAAATCTTGTAATCGGAAAGGAGAATTATCTTATCCTCCGATGAAATAAAACCGCTTTTAATCGGAAGCGCAATTACGCTGATTTTTCCATCTTCAAAAGCAAAATAAGTCTCTTCCGATAATTCGGAAAAAAGTTCGGTCAAACGGGACTGCTGAAGTTCGTTCTCGGATGTAATAATTATTCTAAAACCTTTTTTAAGATACTCCTCGAAAAAACTTGTCAGCAACTTGAAGTTGGAATCGAAAGAAGGGGTTTCCTTGAATGAATGCCGAACCGGAGAACCTTTACTCGCCAAGCCTGTTTCGATTACCCAACGCGCTTCCGCTTTAAACAGTTCGTCCAAATCCGTGAAAACGCTTATTTCCGCTTCATCAGCGTCAATATGGCTTTCGGCTTTTTCCGTATCGTCGAAGAGTTCCTTTTTCAGTTCATCGTCAATTTCTTCGTCGATAATCTCAAAATCTTTATTGCCGAATTCCTTCTCTCTTTCCGCAAAAAGGTTATTC
>JALWEC010000532.1 GCA_027036655.1 Melioribacteraceae bacterium | reverse complement strand
GGTGTTTTTCGGAGCTTTGATTACGGCATTCTCCGGAGGCGAGCTTTGGGTGATGGCTCTGGGAAGATTGGTTTTCGGACTTGGCGCAGAATCAATGATTGTTGGAATTACAACCGTAATCGGACGTTGGTTTAAAGGAAAACAGCTCTCTTTTGCATTTGGAGTAAACTTAACGATTGCAAGACTCGGCTCTTTCGCGGCTTTGAACTCGCCGACTTGGGCTAAATCGCTTTACGCCGAATGGCAGGCGCCTCTGCTGCTTTCCGTCGGCGCGGGAGTGATTGCCGTTGCCGCAATTATTATTTATTGGGGACTTGACGTAAACGCCGAAAAGAATTACCGAATGGCGCCCGTTCCCAAGCAGGACGAGTTTAAGCTGAAATCGGTTTTTTCGTTCAGTAAGTCGTTCTGGTACATAGTGATGCTCTGCGTAACTTTTTATTCGGCGATTTTCCCGTTTGAAACTTTTGCAATTAAATTTTTCATCGATGTACACCATATTTCCCGTTCGGTTGCGGGTTTCCAATTAAGTATGCTGAAAGTTTTCGCCATGATTTTATCGCCGCTCTTCGGTCTTCTCTCGGATTACATCGGGAAGCGCGCGGTAATGATGATGATCGGCTCGGCATTGCTGATGCCTGTATATTTAATTATGGCTTATACGCAAATTTCACTCTACATCCCAATGGCGATGATGGGAATTGCGTTTTCACTTATTCCCGCGGTAATGTGGCCCTCCGTCGCGATTATTATCGAGGAAAAGAAACTTGGTACGGCGTACGGACTAATGACGATGGTGCAGAATATCGGATTGGCGTTATTTAATTTTTTAATTGGCGGAATAAACGACGTAACCGGCGGATACAACGCCGGAATGTGGGCCTTTTCAATACTCGGTTTCGTGGGATTTTTCTTCGCGTGGATGCTGCATAAGAGCGAGACCGGACCCAACAAACACGGATTAGAAGAAGGAATGAGAAAAGCAAATGCGTAAAAAAAATGACATTAACAGAGAGCCTGAAGATATAGGGGAAGTAGTTCCGAAACAGAGCTGCGATTACGAAGAAAAAGATGGATTGGTTACGGTTCTCTACATTGAGGAAAATCCCTCTTTTATCGACAGAACTTTCTTTAAGAAATTTGTAAAAAAACCTCATCGGGTTGAACTGGATGAAATCGGCTCTTTTATTTGGAAAAAGATAGACGGAAATTTAACTGTTGATGAGATAACGGCGCTCGCCGAAGAACATTTCGCTGAAAAAATTGCTCCGGCAAAAGAGCGCGTTCAGCTTTTTATCAATCAAATGTTCAGAACAAAATTGATAAAACTTTTCAGAAAAACATATTAAATTTTTATTATCTTTTATAATCAAATCTTACAGAGAGACTATTTTGAAAAAATTAGTTGTATTGTCCATATTTGTTTTTATCGGGATATTCTCAACCGCGCAGGCACAAACGTTCGGTTTCGGGTGCCTCGGTTTAAGCGGAGTTTTCGGCGGGTACGGTTATCAATATTATAAAGCAGACGGCTTAAATAATTATATCGCTTCTCAATTCCCGGACGATCCCGCTATCGATAAAAAAAACTTTAAGAGAGGAGAAGGATTTATACTCGGAGCTAATATTCTCCAAGTGAAATTTAGTTCCTTGTTTTTCGGATTAAAAGGATTTTACCAATTCTCTCAGGAAACAAAAACTCTTCTGAATACTAACACATCCGGTTTTAATTCTTATCAATTGAATTTTAATTATTGGGGAGCCGGAATCGATTTCGGATTTCCGCTCGGCAGTTTTGTCTCTCTTAAATTAGTTGACGCCGGAGTAACATATTCCGATATTTCTCTGGAAATTTCAGACAAAATCGGTGGCGAAACAATTCCCGTTATGACTTACAAATCTAAAAAACCGCAGTTGGGCTACTACGCCGGAAGCGGACTGATTTTTAATATTGTTTCAAATTACATCTCTTTGGAACTAACCGCGCGTTATCATTTTTCGAAATATGATAATATCGAAAACGAAAATCATGAAACTCTTCTTCCCGTACAAAGCGAAGATTATTTAATTAAAGAATCCGGTATAGAGGCGACGGTGCAGTTAAATATCGGGTTGCCATTTTAGGAGAAAAAATGAGATTAACAAAGTTGGACAAAGCCGCCGAAATCGCATTAACGGTTTGCATGGCGGTTAAGAAAAAAGAAAAAGTCCTTGTAGTTACCGACGAGAATAAAAGGGAAATCGGCGAAGCCCTTTATCGTAATTCGCTGCGGCTCGGTTTTGAATCCCTTTACGTTGAAATGAAAAACGGAATATCGTAAACCGCTTGAAATTAAACTCAATAAATCAAAACGGCTTAACCAATGCTTTCTCCCGATAAAAGTAAAATTCTAATCATACGCCTTAGTTCGCTCGGCGATGCGCTCCTTACTACTCCCGTAATAAGATCTTTAAAAAACAAATATCCCGAAAAGGAGTTTTATTTTCTTGTTGAAGATAAATTTGCCGATGCCGTGCGCTACAACCCTAATTTAACCGAAGTAGTAACTTATGATAAATCTGATTCCGGGAAAAACCAACTGGAAAAGATTAAATCCATAAGCGCTGATTTTGTTATTGACTTGCAAAATAACATCCGCTCCAAAAATATCGTTAAATGTCTGAAAGTTCCTTCCCTAAAATTTATTAAACCGACAATCGAAAAATTTTTTCTCGTGAAATTTAAAATCAATTTTTATAAGAAGATTCTTTCAATTCCGGAGATGTACGCATCCGCATTGGGGAAAGAGTTTTCTCTTGATCAAAACGGACTCGATTTTTATTATGAAGATGGCAAAAAAGCAGTAAACGCTTCCGCAAAAGATGAGAAAAAAATTGCATTTTGCCCGGGCTCGCAGCATTTTACAAAACAATATCCCGCAGAATATTTTATTAAATTAGGGAAAAAACTTACCGACGACGGATATGAGATAACTCTTCTCGGCGGGAAAAGCGACAGAGAAATCTGCGCTGAAATTTCATCGGCAATTAGAGGAAGTAAAGATAAAAGCAACGATAATAATTTATTTGAATTGGCGCGCGAAATGTCGCGAAGCGGCGCGGTAGTTTGCAACGATTCGGGATTAATGCACCTTGCCGCCGCCGTAGGGACGCCCGTAGCGGCAATATTCGGTTCGACTGTAAAGGAATTCGGGTTCTTTCCTTACAAAGCGAAAAGTATTGTTATTGAAAACGAAAACTTAAGCTGCCGCCCCTGCTCACATATCGGGAAATCCAAATGCAAGGAAGGGCATTTTAAGTGTATGCTCGATTTAACCCCTGAAATAGTTTATGAAAAATTAAATAAGCTGCTTGAGAATAAGAATGACTAAATTTTATCTTTTTATTTATAACGCCGTTTTACTTCCGCTTTTCTTCTTAATTTTGCGCGTTCTCGGTCTTTTTAATTCCAAAGTGCGCAAGGGATTAAAGGGGCGCGAACGATTAATCGAGAAATTGATTATTGAGCTGAACGGAATCGATAAATCAAAAAAAATAGTTTGGTTTCACTCATCTTCGATGGGGGAGTTTGAACAAGCAAAACCGATAATAGAAAAGTTGAACGAACTCCAAATCTACACAATATTGGTTACATTTTTTTCTCCGTCGGGATATGAGAACCAGAAAAATTATCCGTTTGCCGACATTGTTTCTTACGTCCCGATGGATTCGCCCACGGAGGTTAAACGATTTCTGTCCTATATAAATCCCTCAATATTAATTTTTATGCGATACGATATTTGGCCTAATCTGGTTTACCAAGTCAGCAAAAAGGGAATCCCTATTTTTATTGTGGATGCGACTTACAGTCAATCTTCCAACCGTTCCCTCTTTTTTGTGAAGTCCTTTTACAAGGAGCTTTATTCCAAAATAACTCGCATAATGACAGTTACGGAAAAAGATAGAGAGGGGTTTCTCTCCTTGGGATTGGACGAAAATAAAATTTTGACAGCCGGAGATACCCGCTACGACAGAGTTTATCAAAAGAGTATTGAAGCGCAGAAAAAAAATCTACTTGATAAAAATATATTCGGCGATAATCCCGTTTTCGTTTTCGGCAGTTCGTGGGGAGCCGACGAGGATGTTGTTTTTCCCGGTGTAAAAAAATTGCTCGAGCGTAAATTTAAGATGAAAATGATTGTCGCTCCGCACGAGCCTACAATTCCTCATTTGGAAGGAATTGAAAAATATTTTAATCCCGAGATTAAGACAATTCGCTTTTCGGAGATGAGAAATTATTCGGGCGAAGATGTGATAATTGTTGATTCTGTCGGAATACTGTTAAGTTTGTATTATTACGCCGATTTCGCTTATGTCGGCGGCGGATTTAAGCAGATACATAATGTGCTGGAGCCGGCGGTGTATGGAGTTCCGGTGATTTTTGGACCGAAACATCACAACAGCATTGAAGCGGAAATGCTTGTCGAGGTTGGCTCGGGATTGGTTGTAACCGATAAAAAGAGCGCGTATAAAACAATTCGCCGTCTGTTGAAAGATGAGACTTGGAGAAATGAATTAGGACAAATTTCATCCGACTTTGTTAAGTCGAGAATCGGCTCCACAGATAAAATTATTCTGGAACTGCATAAGTATATTTAAGTTTATTCACCCACAAAAAACAAGTTGTTCGCCTTGGCTGACGGTTTGTTCATTTTATTTTTTGTTTGCTCGCATCGCCGGTTCAAGAATCTTAGTTCGTATTTTTCCTTATAATTTCCTAAATTAAAAGTTTATAAATTAGAAAATAGAACCGTAAGTATGCAGAACATTATTAGAATTAAGAACGCTGTTTTTTACGCTTATCACGGAGCTTTGAAGGAAGAACAAAGTATCGGCGGAAGATATGAAGCCGATGTTGAACTCTATACCGATTTCTCCGAAGCCGCCGCAACCGACAGTTTGCACAATACTATTAACTATCACGACGTTTATCGTTACATAAATAAAAAGGTAAACGAAAAGAAGTATTATTTAATCGAAACAATTGCAACTATGATTGCCGACGGACTTTTATCCGATTACAAATCATTGGAAAAAGTCTCCGTTAAAATTCGTAAATCAAACGTCCCGATCGGCGGCGTAATCGATTTTGTCGAGGCGGAAGTAATCAAGGAAAGAGATGAGTAAAGTTTACTGCGGATTAGGTTCCAATATCGGAGAGAGATTAAGCTATTTATATAGAGCGGCGGAATTGTTGAATTCTCATAAAAATTGCAACGTCGTTAAATCTTCTCCTGTTTACGAAACCGCGCCTATGGGCGAGAAAAAGCAAAATAATTACTACAATGCCGCATTGGAAGTTCAAACCGAGTTGGATGTTTACGGTTTTCATTCCGTTATTAAATCGATAGAGAAAGAAATCGGCAGGGAAAAATCTTATCGATGGGGTCCGAGAGAAATTGATATTGATTTATTGTTTTTTGACGATATGGTCATTGACACTCCGGACTTAACCGTTCCGCACAAGGGAATTACAGAGCGCGATTTTGTTCTTGTTCCATTGCTTGATATTGCTCCCGACATTGCTTTGCCCGACAGCGGAAAAAAATTAAGCGAGTTTAATATTAGTTTGACAAATCATTATATTTTGAGAAAAGTTTTAGAAAATCTTTCGGAAATTGAAAAAGTTGAGTGAAATTAGATATATTGCGATTGAAGGCGTAATCGGCGCGGGAAAAACTTCCCTTGCCAAACTGCTTGCTTACAAGCTGAATTCCAAACTGATTTTGGAGGAGTTTGAATCGAATCCGTTTCTCGGAGGTTTTTATGATAACCCTGAAAAATACGCATTTCAAACGCAGATGTTTTTTCTTATCAACCGCTACAAACAGCAGGAAGAGCTGATGCAGGAGGATCTCTTTACCGAGTTTATTGTATCCGACTATATTTTTTCAAAGGACAAAATCTTTGCCTATTTAACTCTTTCGGGAGAAGAGCTTAAGCTGTACGAATCGATTTTCCCTCTTCTTGAGAGAAATATTCGCAAACCCGATCTGGTGATTTATCTTCAGTCGAGTATTGACAGATTGATGTACAATATCAAAAAAAGAGGCAGAAAAATAGAAGGCGGAATAACGCGTTCATATATTGCAAAGCTCCACGACGCTTACAACAATTATTTTTTCAAGTACAACAACACGCCGCTTCTGATTCTTAACTCTACGGAAATCGATTTTGTTAATAACGAA
>JALWEC010000531.1 GCA_027036655.1 Melioribacteraceae bacterium | reverse complement strand
TTATTGCAATCGTAACTTCTTCGGGGGAATTTGAACCGGGAGCGCTTACGCGGTAATTCCTAAACTGCGCAAAGTTAAAGCCCGCGAGAAAAAACACTATCAATAAAATCTTCGCCAAATTGTTAAGATTTGTTTTTTTAGTTCTAATCAATTTTCAGTAACTCCATCATTCTTTTTATCGCGTTTTCCAATCCGAAAAATACCGAATAAGCAATGACGGCATGTCCGATACTTACCTCGTCTATTCCATCTATTTGAATAAATTCTTTAATATTGTTGTAATCAAGTCCGTGTCCGGCGTTGACTCCCATACCGAGTTTCTTTGCATGCTTAACGGCAAGGCGAATTCTATCAAGTTCGTCATACATATCGTCTTCGGTTTCGGCGTTTGAAAAAACGCCGGTATGAATTTCAATAAAGTCCGCTCCTATCTCGGCAGAAGCGTCAATCTGCATAATATCCGGCTCTACAAAAAGCGAGACGGGAATATCCTTTTCGTGCAACCGTTCAATCGCATCTTTCAATTGCTCGACATTATCGACAACATTCAAACCGCCTTCGGTAGTAAGTTCTCTCCTCTTTTCAGGTACAAGCGTAACTAAGTCCGGCTGAACGTCGCGCGCAATTTCAATTATTTCATCAACCGCAGCCATCTCCAAATCAAGCTTAGTTGTAATCATTTCCCGAAGAAGACGCACGTCTCGCTCCTGAATGTGTCGTCTGTCTTCTCTAAGATGAACTACAATTCCGTCAACGCCGTATTTTTCAGCCATTAGCGCAAAAGTTACTGGATCGGGCTGCCCTTCTCCGCGGGCATTTCTAAGGGTTGCCACATGATCAACATTTAATGAAAATTTCATATTTCTTTCTCCCTTTTTATTTTCAATTTAAAATTAAGATTAAAAAAATTAAAAAGCTAAAAGGAAATGGGAACTTAGTCCGATAACAATTATTTCATCGGATAATCGGAAAGTTTATCTTTGATAATGGTTGACTATTTGGATTGTTGAATGTTTGGATAATTTGTGAGCCGGATGTGCGAAGATTTTATGGTAATATTGATTAAGTTTTTGTTTTTTGTGTCAAAATATTTTTGTGAATTGTAAATTGTCTTGAACTATGATTTTTGAGTTACCCGCCAAGGCGGATTAACATGGATTCGGCTTTCATTTTTGCGCTTTATCTCTGAGTCTCTCAATCTCTTCGTTCCTTTGCGTCAATACTTATTTTAGAATCTTTACGGTTTTTAGCGATTAAGATTAAGGAACATTAGGGAAAACCAAAGGTTAAATATTATTAAGAACAATAATAAAATAAACCGCAGGAGGCATGAAATGGCAATCAAAAAAGTATATTCGAAAAGCGGAGACCTTTGCAAAGTAACTTTTACAATCCCCAAAGAACTCGGGGAAAACTTTGATAAAGTCAGTCTCGTAGGCGATTTCAACGAATGGGACCCTAACGCAAACATCTTTACGGAAACAGACAAAAAAGGGAATTTTAAGCTCTCGCTTGAACTTCCCGCCGGGAAGGAATATCAGTTCCGGTATCTCGGAGACGGAGAAACTTGGTTCAACGAAGAAGACGCCGACAAACATGTGGAAACGTACTTCGGAGACTCTGAAAATTCCGTTATTCTAATTTAGTTTTCATTTAAGTTCCGCTTTTCATATATTAATAATTCTATTTAATAAATGAATTGCGGAACTTATGCGTAAATTTTTTGAACGCCTGGGAGCGTTTACTTACTTTTTCATTTCCGAATACGGGAAAATAGGAATAATGCTTTTCCAGGCATTTGTCGCTATCCGCAAACTTCCTATCTACACCAGACAAGTTATAGAACAGTTTCACTACATCGGACGAAAATCTTTCCCCATTGTTATAATTACTTCGGCTTTTATCGGATTAGCTCTCGGCGTGCAAATCGGGACGCAGATGAATCCATATACGCCGCACTGGATGGAAGGCGGTTTAATCCTCCGCTCCATTCTGCTCGAAATGGGACCAATATTAATCGGCTTAATTCTTTCGGGACGAGTAGCGGCTGGAATCTCGGCAGAACTTGGTACAATGAAAGTTACCGAACAATTGGATGCATTAAGAAGTTTTGCAATCGACCCTATTGAATTTTTAGTTATGCCGAGATTAGTAGCGGCAATGCTGGCAGTGCCGATGCTTCTCGTCTTTGCGGATGTAGTAGGAATTTTATCCGGATTTTTCTCTTCACATTTTGCAATCGCTTTAAGCTGGGAAGGATTCGTAAAAGGAATGCGGCACGATTTTTACATAAGCGACGTAATTACAAGTTTAATAAAAGCATATATATTCGGAATAGTAATCGTCCTTTTCGGCTCTTACTTCGGGATAAATTCCAAGCGGGGAGCAAAAGGCGTGGGGCAAGCGACAACGCTCGCGGTTGTTTGGTCTTCGGTTGATATTCTAATGCTCGATTATTTAATCTCAGCGGCATTATATTTTGTGATATGATAGAAATTAGAAATTTACATAAAGCGTTTGGCGACAAAAAAGTTTTATCGGGAGTTAATCTTACCGTTGACGAAGGGATTATTTTCAGCGTTATCGGGAAAAGCGGAACGGGAAAATCCGTTCTTCTCAAATCCATTCTCGGCTTGCTTACGCCCGACGACGGAGAAATAACCGTTGACGGAATAAACACAAAAAATTTTCGTGAATCGGATTTTAACAAGAAAATACGCCCCAAAGCCGCTATGGTATTTCAGGAAGGAGCGCTGTGGGATTCAATGACAATCGAGGAGAATATTGATCTCGCTCTCCAAATTCAGAAACACTTCAGTAAAGAAGAGCGGAAAGAATTGATTGACAAATCCCTCGAGCTTGTTGAACTGGAAAACATTAACGACACCTATCCGGAAGAATTGAGCGGCGGAATGATGAAACGCGTTGCAATAGCCCGCGCCATTGCAATGAAGCCGAAATACCTTCTTTATGACGAACCGACGACAGGATTAGACCCTGTTCTTTCAAATGTTATTAACGCTTTAATTAAAAAACTTAACGACGAGCTGAATATAACTTCACTGATAATCAGTCACGACATTACCGGCGTGGAACAAATTTCCGATAAAGTCGGGATGCTTTACAAAGGTGAAATTATTACAGTATGTGACGCAAAAAAAATGTGGGAAGTAGAAGACAAAATTTTTCATGATTTTATAAGAGGTAAAATTGAACTCAGATAACTTTAAACGAAGCGAATTCATGATAGGACTTGCTATGTCCGTTGCAACCTTAATTGTTATTTTCGGAATCTTGTGGCTTGGCAAATCAAACATTTTTGTTCATGGATTACATCTGAAAGTGCTCGTACAAAACGCCAATGGATTAAGCGTTGGAGACGAAGTATTTTACAATGGTTTGAAGGTCGGCACGATTACTTCAACCGGAATTACGGATAAAGGAATTCTGCTCTTAGCCAAAGTTGAACGGGTGAAAAAAATCCCGGTTGATTCACGGTTTGTCATCCGGGATTACAGCATGATCGGCGGTAAAGTTCTTGAAATCCTACCGGGTAAATCAAACAAGTACTTGGAAAGCGGCGCAACTGTTACGGGCGGAGTTACTCCGAGTCTCGGAGATGCAATTACACAGATTACCGATTTAAGTCCGAAGATTGATAAACTCCTCGACAACCTGAATCAATTGACAGGGACAAAAACCGCAGAAAATTTGTCATCGACTTTTGCCGGATTGCAGAAAACAATAAAGGGTATTGACAGACTCCTCAATGGAGATTTAAAAAATTCACTTTCAGACATAAGTGAATTTACAAATAAGAATAAAAATAAACTTTCGGATTTAATAGATTCGCTGAATAAAAACTCGGCGGAGTTAAGCAAAATGCTCTCAAGCTCAACATCGGCGGCAAAAGGTCTCGACAAACTTCTTTCAAATATTAACAACGGGAAAGGAAGTCTGGGGCAACTAAACACCAATGAAGATTTATACAATAATTTGAACAGTTCCGTAATCGCGCTTGATTCGTTATTGAAGGATATTAAGAAGAATCCAAAAAAATATTTCGAGGTAAAAGTTTTATAAAGAACTTTGCAAAACCAATAATTGCTATCTTAAGTCTGCCGGAGAAGAATTCCGCTTCGCTCCGTTCGGAAAGACATATAATTTAAGCGTTTATCGGTAAAATCAGCGTTATTTTGAGCGGAATATTTTACTAAATACTCTTAACAGTCCTTGTTGGCAAAGCTTTAAGAAATTATTTTTTCCAGCTTTACTCCCCTTTTAGTTCCGGCTTGTCCAAGTTGGGTAATGCAAAAGCTTTTTTTATTATGTTGACGTTTTGGTAATAAAGAGGAAAGGGAAAATCCCCTTCCTCTGAAATCGAATCTATTCTTCGCCTTCTTCCTCGGCTTCGCGTAGGAATTTCTCGACCATATCGACGGCGTTTTTACTCCCGATATAAATCGGAACGCGCTGATGTAGTTTATGCGGCTGAATTTCCAGGATTCTTTGCTTGCCGTCAATTGCTCTTCCTCCGGCTTGTTCGTAAAGGAAAGCCATCGGATTGCATTCATAAAGCAGACGCAATTTTCCGTTCGGGTGGCGTTTGTCAGCCGGATAAATAAATATTCCGCCGTAAAGCAAATTGCGGTGAATATCAGCTACCATCGAACCGATATAACGCGCCGAATAAGGCGTTGCGCCTCTGTCGTCGGCGTCCTGAATATACTTAATGTAATTTTTCAGTCCCTTGTGCCAATATTTGTAGTTCCCCTCGTTTGTGCTGTAAATTCTCGCATCTTCCGGCGTGCGGATATTCTCGTGCGATAACAGAAACTCTCCGACAGCCGGATCTAAAGTAAATGCGTGAACTCCGTGTCCGGCGGTATAAACAAAAATCGTACTCGAGCCGTAAACTATATATCCGGCGGCTACTTGTTCAACTCCGGGCTGCAGGGCGTCTTCCAAAGTTCCGGGCGTTCCTTCCGGAGATTTTCTTTTCAAGATTGAAAAAATAGTCCCGATTGAAACGTTTGCGTCTATGTTAGACGAACCGTCGAGCGGATCAAACATCATAACATATTTACCGAGTTTGTGATGCTTGGGAATGTGAATAATATCTTCTTCCTCTTCGGAAGCCATCAGGCAAAGATGTCCGCCGTGATCCATCGCTGCTACAATAGTATTATGCGCGTAGATATCCAATTTTTTAACTTCTTCACCTTGCACGTTTGTGTCTCCGGTAAAACCGAGAATATCGATTAATCCCGCTTTGTTAACCTCAAGAGAAATTACTTTTGCCGCTAATGCTAATTCGGATAATAATGCGGAGAGTTCTCCGGTGGCTTCCGGATGCTGCCTTTCTCCCTCAAGAATATGACGCTGCAGCGTCATGAAACGTTTTGGCTCCATTTCATTTCCTCATATTTTTTTGATTTAAGGGCCTTACAAACCGAGCAAAAAAATTACCCGATAACAGTAAAGCCGGTGTATTTATGCAACGCCTTCGGAACAATAACTTTGCCGTCGGGCGTTTGATAATTTTCCAGTAATGAAACCATCAAACGGCTTGTCGCCAAACCGGAACCGTTCAAGGTGCTCAACAAATGCACTTTTTTATCATCTTTGCTTCTGTACCGCAAGTTTAATCTTCTTGCCTGAAATGTTTCAAAGTTGCTGCAAGAAGAAGCCTCGAGCCATTTATTTTCCGCCGGCGACCATGTTTCGATATCGTAGCACTTTGCAGCGGAAAAACTTAAATCGCCGGTGCACAACATTAAAACTCTGTAAGGAATGTTTAACGCCTTAAGAATATCTTCCGCGTCGTTTGTGATTTTTTCAAGTTCGTCGTAAGAATCTTCAGTCTTTACGATCTTAACCATTTCAACCTTGTTAAACTGGTGAACGCGCAAAAATCCTTTTGAATCTTTCCCGTACGAACCCGCTTCGCGCCTGAAGCAAGCCGTGTAACCGACATATTTTTTCGGGATTTCATCCTCGCTTAAAATTTCGTTACGGTGAAGATTTGTAATCGGAACTTCGGCGGTCGGAATTGCGTAAAGTTCGTCCTTCGGAATTTGGTACATATCGTCTTCCATCTTCGGGATTTGCCCGGTTCCTACCATTGAATCGCGATTTACCAGAAGAGGCGGAATCACTTCCGTGTATCCGTGCTTTTGAATATGCAAATCAAGCATAAAATTAATCAACGCTCTTTCAAGCGCGGCGCCTTTTCCGACGT